>JBBQCZ010000057.1:0-22026 GCA_038319215.1 Bacteroidales bacterium
CCTTCGTCTGGTGTAGCAAACATACTTATTGCGAAAACAGTACTTAAAAACAATAGTATTCCTTTCTTCATAATAAATGGATTATTTAAATATTTAGTTATTTTATTAATCACAAAGTTGCAAAAAATATTAATACCAACAACTCTGTAAGTCTTAAAAATATCTTAAATATACTTATATCTTAATGAAGCTTGATTTTATAGTGAAATTTTGTCCACTAAGTTCTAAAAAATACTTTCCAGATACCAATCCAGAAATGTCTATTTGTAGAGAATCTGTTAGAAATTGTTTTTTACATGATTTAATAACAACGCTACCTAATGTATCTGTTATTTTGTATCTAAATTTTTCAGAGTTTTGCAAACTAATATTTATGATGTCGGTTGCTGGGTTAGGAAAAATATCTAATTTGAAATCAGAGTTGCTAGTTGTAGTGCCAGAAGTTGGGAGAGTTATTTCGTACAATGATTGGATGTGACCAAGAAAATTTTCGTTTGTAATCCAAACTCTAGTATTGTCTCTAAAATAGGCACTTTCGGTCTGATAACCATTTAATTCTAATTCATATCTAACAGTTGTTCCGCCAAAAAAATCGTTTCCATCAAAATCAGAGAGTAAGAAAAAAATTGAAGGTGCCGGAACTCCATAAATATAGCCAATAAGACAAATTGTATTTGTTTCGGAATTATAATCGGCGCCACAAATAAGGCCTGTAGTGTTTAAAGTGTCTAGTCTTTCAGCAATATAATTACCCGCTATTTTTGGTAATGAATAAAGGTAACATTTCTTGTTTATCCAGTTTTTTGAAAACAAATAAAGACTATTGTCTTTTGCAATCATTGCTTCGCAATCAAAATCTGAATTGTTACTTTTTGTCACCTCGGGATAAATGGATGAGTCGTAGGTAAATGTTATTAATTCAGAATTGATTGTGTCAGTCATTTCGTCATCAAGTTCGCTTAGAAGTACTTTGTAAATCTGCAGATATTCGCGAGTCCCATCATTATTACCAAAATCGCCTATGTATAAATAGTCTTCGTCTAAGCAAACATCTTCCCAATCGTAATTATCTGCATTGCGAATAAGCTTAAAAGAAATAACAGAACCTGTTACAGTGTCGATATTGTAGAGTTTTGCTTCTCCACCCGAGTCGTTGTGTGTCCACAATTTATTGTTGTGTATTATTATGCCAGAAGTTTCTTGTACATCTGCCGAAATTGTTGTTATAAGTGCAGGTGTTTCAGTTTGGGCCTTAACTGTAAACTGAAAAAGAATGAAGACTGAAAGTGTTAAAAATAGATTAATTATTTTCATCGGCATTCAAGCTCATAAATTCTTCGGCTTTCTCGACCATGTTTTTCGAACCGGTAAAGAACGATACTCTTTGATGAATGTCGGTAGGTTGAATTTCAAGTATTCTCTTTCCATATCCATCGGTTGCCATTCCACCAGCTTGTTCTGCTAGAAAAGCAATAGGATTACATTCATACAAAAGTCTTAGTTTTCCACTTGGTGCAGAAGCAGTCTTTGGATAAATATAAATACCGCCTTTAAGTAGGTTTCTATGGAAATCGGCAACTAAAGAGCCAATATAACGCGAAGTGTATGGTCTATTCGTGTCGGGGTCGCTTTCTTGACAATATTTTATATATTTTTTCACTCCCTGTGGGAATTTTATGTAATTCCCTTCGTTAATCGAATAAATTTTTCCACTTTTTGGCGTAACCATAAAGTAATGCGACAGACAAAATTCCCCAATAGAAGGGTCGTATGTAAAACCGGTTGTTCCTAAACCTGTTGTGTAAACCATCATTGTCGATGATCCGTAAATGATATATCCCGCAGCCATCTGTTTTGTTCCAGGTTGTAGAAAATCGGCTGGTGTTACTTTTTGTCCAGGAGGCGAAATTCGTCGGTAAATTGAAAAAATTGTTCCTACTGAAACGTTAACATCAATATTTGAACTTCCATCAAGTGGATCCATACAAATTACATAATTACCATCGCGTGAAAGATCATCGTCAAATACGGTAATTTCATCACATTCTTCTGATGCTATCCCACAAACTATTCCAGATGCTTGCAACGCTTTAGTGAAGATTTCGTCTGCATAAACATCAAGTTTCTGTTGGCTTTCTCCCTGAATGTTAATGTTGTCTGTCTCGCCTATAATGCTAGTTTCTATGCCAGCTTTATTGATTTTATTATTTACAATCTTAGCAGCAAGACCAATGTGACTAAGTAGTCTTGATAATTCGCCTTTTGCATACGGAAATGCAGATTGTTTCTGAATTATTACTTCATTTAAGGTTAAAATACGGGATGTTGCCATAACTTGTAATTTTTCTGCTAAATTAAACTTTTATTTTTTTATATCATCAAATTATTCTACTTTTACTTTAGATAAATAATTTGTTAACCCTAAAAACGAATATTATGAAAAAGAGAACACTCAATTTTTTATTTATTGCTGCAGCTACTCTTTTAATGTTTAGTTGTGTTATAAAGCAAGAAGTGTATTTTAATAAGGATTTTTCTGGAAATTATAAATATACTTATGATTTTACCGAGTATGTAAGCTATATGGCTGGCGACGAAGAAGGTAGCGATTCTTTGATGATGAAAAATGAAGACTTTGAAGAATATCTTCAATCTGTTAGAACTGCGCTTAAAGAAATAGAAGGAATTAAGGATGTTAAAATTGTAAATGATGCCGATAATGGGTTAGTTTACTTTTCTTATAGCTTTACAAATGTAACTGCACTAAATTCTGCTTTAAAATATTCATCTTATATGGATCCTGAGCCACTTACAGATGCTCCATATTTTATTCAAAAGAAAAAAACTCTTACTTTTATTCGCCACGCGCAACCTAAAGAAGAGGTTGAAGAAGGCGCTGAGGACACCAGTTATATGAACGAAATGTTTAAATGGGATTTTACAATTAATTTTGAAGCTGACGTGAAAAAATTTGATGTTCAAAAGGATACAGCAGTTACTGTAAGTAATAATAACAAAAAATTTGCTGAGGGCGGGAATATTTTTGATGTTACTGCAAAAGAGTCAAAATGGGTGTTTAAAACTAAATAATACTTGTGATTTAATATTTAAAGCTCGGTTTTTTTTGCCGAGCTTTTTTTTTAATTTTGTAGAAAATAATTTTAAATGAAATGTGTTGCCTGCCATAGTGAAGCATCGATAAAGATTAGTGTTATCAATAAATTTGATGTTTATAAATGCCGTAATTGTGGTTTAATTTACACATCCCCATTGCCAGACGATGAGGTGTTGAATAGCTTTTATCAGGGCTTTTTATTTGAAAAACCTCAATTAAGTGATATTAAAAATCAAATCCCTAAAAAAAAGAAGGAACTTAAAAGGATATTTGATTTTAGTAGTTTTGATTTATCACAAAAGAATTTTTTAGATTTTGGGGGAGGAACGGGCCTGAGCTGGATTGCAGCTAAGGAAATAGGATTAGATGCTTATTATTTTGATATTGATAAGCAAGCAAAAGAATTTGTAGTGTCAAATTTTGGTCTAGACGAATTACACTCCATTGATAACCCAAATGAATCAGAAAAAAAATTCGATTATATCCTGAGCGACAATGTAATTGAACATTTGAAAAATCCTGTAGATTTTGTTCAAAATCTTTATAATATTCTTAATCCTGGTGGTCAAATTGTTATTAAAACGCCCAGAGCATCTAATTGCGAGTCGTTTTTTATTTTCTCAGTATGGTTTTTAGTTTATTTTAAAAAAGCAGTTAAAGAGAATGGACTATTAAATGGCCTGAAATCTACTTTTGTACATCGATATTGGCATTGTGAACCACCACGTCATTTGTATGGTTTTAGTGATCTTAGCTTCAAAAAAATGTTTGAAAAAACAATTGCTAATGAAGCAAGGGTTTCTGTTTCTTCATATATTTTGCCTGCTTTTAAATTTAGTATCGGGGATGTATTATTGCATGTAAAAAATCCAATTTTAAGATATGTACTGTTATTGATTTTTTTGCCTGTAATTATTCTTGAATTGCCTGTAATAGGGTTACGGTATTTGCTTATTTCACTAAAACTTATAAGTTTGTCGGGAATGATTGTGAAAATCGAAAAACCTATCTAGTTAGTTTTCGTCACCCCACCTTAAGGTATTATGCTCTATCCCCAAAAGATCAATAATCCTGTGAACAACAGAATTTATTAAATCATCAATTGTTTGAGGTTTTAAATAAAACGATGGCGAAGCTGGCAAAATAATTCCACCTGCAAGAGTTACCAGTTCCATGTTTTTTATGTGAATCAAATTCAGAGGAGTTTCGCGGGTTACTAATATTAATTTCTTCCTTTCTTTTAGCACAACATCGGCTGTACGGCAAATTAAATTATCAGAACTGCCATGTGCAATTCGTCCAAGCGTACCCATACTACAAGGTATTACCACAAGCGCATCGGCAGTTGACGAGCCAGAAGCAAAAGGAACGTAAAAATCATTGTTTTGATAAATATTTACCGAAAAATCGGAGGTAAAATCACTACCTGTTTCATGAATAGCAACTTCCTTTCCAGTCTCCGTAAAAATCACATCTATCTTAAGGTTGTTTTCTTTTTGGAGTTTGCATAAATATTCTATAAGCGATTTCGCATAAATAGAACCTGAAGCGCCAGTTATTCCAATAACAATATTTAAGGGTTTATTTGCCATTAAAATTCGTACTTAAGAGCAAGACTCATACTGTGATTGTACTGTCCTCGATTAAACCAATAAACTTGTCCTCCTGGATGCTCACGTACTGGCAAAAATATACACGTGTAAGAAAATCTCCAGTTTACTAGCCAATGCTGATTTAATCGGTAATTTAAGCCAATGTGATTTGCAAATTCGTACTTGCGAAATGGTCGAATTGGTGGAGGGATAGGACCATCACCAAAATCCTCTGTTCCTTTAATAAGATAAGAGTAGGAAAAACCAAAGTCAAAAAACAAATCGTTAGGGAATTTATATTCAAATAATCCAGGAATGCCAATTTTATCTATTTTATATGTTGCGAAAATTGGGACTTCAATGTAATCCATGTTCATCGCATAATAAAAAACAACGTATCCCGATTTGCTTTTTTGTACTTCCTTACTACCTTTTCTTTTATATTCAACACCAGCGAAAGCACCCCATTTATCATTAAAAGTATTTCTAACAAATACTCCAGCTAAAGGTGAAATCTTATGGTAGCCACCATAATTATCCCCATCAACTTGCGAAATTGTTGTACCTAGAGTAATACCTCCGTAAAATGACTGCCCCGAAACGAGGCAGACATTTAGCAGAAGCAATATTGTTAGAATTTTTCTTTGCATTATTCAATAATTCGTATCATTTCGGCTTGAAGAACTTCTTTAGTTTCATCATCGTAAACAAAAGCAACAATATTGCAATTATTTATGTTCCAGCTCGCATCTATTTTTAACGAATAATTTTTAGAAATAACATCCCCATTAGTAGTTAAATCGGTATTTGCTTTTATTATTTCGCCAAAGTTGCCGTTTAGTCCAGCTCTAAGAACATGATTGTGTTCATAATTTTCAATCTTGCCTCCCGGAAAATCATAGTCTGTTTGCCATTCAATGATTTCATCTTCAGTTACAAACACAATAAGGCTAAGTTTTCTGCTATTATTTACACTAGTTGTAATATTGATTTCTGTGCCAATTATGCTATCAGTAGAAAACTCTTGCTCTATATTTATTAAATATTCAGGATATGTAGAAATAATTTTTGCTATTTCTGTGCCCCATGATGTATGATTAAAAAATTTATCGGTAGACAAGTTGTTTACTAATCCAATAGGAAGAGCTAACTCTCCATAAAAACCGATTCCGCCATCACGACCACCTAGGAAATCGCCAATGTCGGTTCTAAAATCATAATGGAATGGAACAGTAGTATCTGTGTTTGAAACACGCGCAAAACTAGTGCAATGAATGGCAACAGGAACAATTGCATCTCCATAAATCCCTATCAAACTTTCAATAGTTTCATGTGCTCTAGGGCAGTTTCCGCATTTGTGTCCAGTAAAGTCATAAATAATAATTTTACGACCATTCCAAACTACATTTCCTTCCTTAATATATGGTTCTTCAATTTTGTCGCAGGCCTGAAATACTGCAACTAAAATTAGTAAGAGTGCTAAATATTTTCTTTTCATTTTACAAGTTTTTAAAAGGTTGATGAAATTGACAAAGCTATTCCGTTTGAGGCAGGAACATTTCGGCAAACGCCGCCAACACACATAACTCCTTCTCTTTGTTTTCCATAAGTAATTTGAATTCGACTACCACCTTGGATATACCCAAAACCAAAATTAATATAATGTGGTCGGCTGTCTGGGTTTTCATTTCCGTAATTCCAATTATCCATTACTGTGAAAAACCAGTTTGGAATGGTTAACTCCAACAAACCTAGACCCCAATTACCCTCGTCTTGTTTTGTAAATAGTCCCTGGAATTCTGTCTTTAACGCAACACCGCCATTGAATTTGTATGTCATATCTGCTATTGCAATATGAGCTAAAACATTTTCGTGACCCGCAACACCACGCAATAAATTGTAGTTGTAAAACAAATTAACATACGATAAGTTGGTGTATATCTTTTTATTCCATTTCTTTGAAATTTCTATGTCCATGTCTTGGAAATATAGTTCGTCACCAATAGAAAAGAAGCTTGTATTATAACCCAATGTTCCAGAAGCAGACAATGGTGTTGAATCGTTTATTTGGGTTCTTTCAATATTATGAACTCTTGAATAGTTTAATGTTACTGTTGTTCCATATTTACCGCCAATAAAACTGTCTTTGTGAAATTTATAGATAATCTCGGCTTTGGCTCCCCATTCGCCATTTGGCTGACTTGCATAAGGATAAAATGCGGGAAGAGAATAAATATGATTGCGTGTTATCTCGGGTAAGGTGTTTATACTTAGGTCGGTAAGACTTGCATTTCTATCAGAACGGAAAGCCATATTGTCAACCCACTTCGTTCCAAGTATAATTCCTAATCCTTTCTGAGAATACGTTGCATTAACCAAAAAAGCTTGTCCAGGGCGGTAAATATAATTGTTGTCTGCCGATGGATCATTTATTTTGTAGGCATATTCAGAAATAACTGCAAATCCATTGTATTTAATGTCGATTCGACCAGCTCCAGCGCCAACATTATTTGGCAAATTGTAAACAGGATTATCTTCTTTTTGATATTTACTCACAAAACTTCCTCCAATACTTAACCTTAGATTGCTTTCGGAAAATGATGTAATCAAATCATTAAATTGAATTTCGCCATCAAAACCCCTGATAATACCTGGACCCAATTCCCAATACAACCTTTGTTTTCCAATCAGACCTTTAATGTAAACACCAGGAAGTGGATTGTATTTTATCCTGAAGCCGTCCAAAGCATTATCAATTCCGAGCATTTTTTCTTCGTATGTTCTAAGAACAAGTCCATTTCCAAATTGCTCGTAAAAGTTACCTACAGTAATTTCGAGATTGTCATTGCTAAACATTGCCCATCTAACAGGGATGCCTACTCCGTCATTTATACCTCCAGTGTTTGGATAGCCTAAAAGTGAATTAAAATATCCTTCATATCGAAATCCTGCAGAGAAGTTGCCTAAACTATATGCAAAATTTGCCCACGAGTTTGCTAGTACATTTTCGTCAACAGAAACTGCCCCAATTTTAGCATCCTCGATATAGTATTGAACATCACTTTGAAAATTCCCTGTAACTTGGCCGTAGCTGGGCTCCTCTTGTGCATATACAGAGAAAATTCCCAAGCCAAAAAGGCTTAGGAACAATATGTTAAATTTTTTCATGTCTTGTTTCCAGTTTTTTATTTTATTGGTTGACCCTTGGCAACTTTTTTAACCATTTCGAAGGTGTGAGTTTCGTCGCCTTCTAAGTATGAAGTATGTTGCCAAACAATTTTTCCTTTACCGTCGAGCAAAAAAGTGTGAGGAACATTTCCCACATTCATAGCTCTTTTAAAATCACCATTAGGATCTAGATATACGTCAAATTCCCAACCGCGAGCGTTTACAAATGGAGCAACTGAGCTTGAACTACGTGCGTTATCAATAGATATTGCGATGATTTTAACACCAGTTTCTTTTGCCCAATCAGCGTATTCTTCATTAAATGCTGTTAATTCTTTTACACAAGGTTTACACCAAGTAGCCCAAAAGCTTACCAATACTGGTTTGCCATCGTTTGCAATAATATTTTTTGTGCTAACTGTTTTACCGTTAATGTCTTTAATCTGAACTTGTGGAATATCTTGTGCGAAGATTGAACATGCAAATAATCCCAAAATCAAAAAGAAAAATGTCTTTTTCATAAAATATAAAATTAATTTTTTTGTAAAAATAATTAAAACCTTGGTGATATTACAACAATCAAACCAAAATTAAAAAAAAAAGCCTGGCGAACCAGGCTTTTTAAAAAATTATTTAACAAGAATCACTTTATGATTTGTTACAAAATCATCTTTGGTAATTTTAACAAAGTATGATCCAGCTTCAAAAGAAGTAACATCGATAACATTGTTTTCCAATGCGTTTTCAATGCTGTAAACGATTTGACCTAAATTGTTTACGATTTGAATATTTGCACCTTGAGCAAAGTTAATGTTTAATACGTCGTTTGCAGGATTAGGGAATACCATGAATTTCTCAGCATTAACGTCACCAACATTACTAATGAAATCATTAATATGCATTTTTTCTGCATTTAGAACGCCGCGGTTGTTAACATTAGCTGCATCCCAATTATTTACAAAAGCAACAATTGAAATATTAGCAGGTACCCAAGCCGCATTATGAGTGTAAGTGTAGTTTTTAGTGTAAGTAGTTCCAAGGTCACCGTTTGCAATAACACTTGCATCGCCAAATGTTGCAGAAATAGCATCTCTCATTACGTGATTGTGTGTGTATGCACCAGTAATACCAGATTGTGTTCCAACGATTCCGTCTTCAACAATGTACACAGATAATCTTAAGTTTTCGTCAGCTACATTTCCAACAAATTCGCCAGAAACAGTGAGGTCTAATTGTCTTGTAACAGGATTGTAAACGCCGTCCATATTTACAGTTACAAATGCAGGAGTTTCTATCATGTCATCAAGTAAACCTGGAGTATAAGTGCCTGGGAAAAATACTGGTCCTGGATCACCGTCAGGGGAAAGAAATTGTCTGTCTAACATCATAGCTGGAGCATAAGTTGAACCACCATCATTGAAGAAAACCAACAACTCAGTATTTTCAGTAACAGTCATAGGGTCTGTGTAATATCCAGCGTGATGTGTAATCCAAATTACATCAGGTCTTGTGCTTGTCCAAGTGGTTAGATTTGTTGTTGCAGCAGGACAGTTAGGACATTGACCTGTAGAGAATTGTTCAAGTAATACTTTTCTAGGAGTTGAATTACTGTTAACAAGTACATTGTGCGATAATGTATTGTCTGCTTCATTATCAGCTATTCCGTTTGGATTTGAAACAAATACAGTAATTGTATAAGTGCCGTCTGTTGGGAAGTTTACTGGAATGTTGTGAGTAAAGTCAACTGTTCCGCCCATACCGACGTTACAAGTTTTGTTAAATGTTGCAACATTTCCGCCACCATCAACTTCATAAGTTACATCGAAAGATGTTAATGAAGTTCCGTTACTTACTACTGTACCAGTAACATTAATGTTTTGTGCAGGAATTCCATAAGGAGACATTGTAATTTCAATCAACTCAATTTCGTTTTGTGGGCAACCATCACCCATGCCTTGAACACTTGTTGAAGCTCCGAATGAACCGCCATCACCAATCATTACTGCATCGTAATATACTTCAAAGTAACCAGATCCATAAGAGCAGCAAATGCCATCACTATATTCATCATAAATGATAAATGAATAACAACCCGTTCCATCAACATCAATAGGCGCAATTGTCTGTAAAACAGAAGCGTCTGTGTAAGGACCGCCAGAAGCTAAAACTGTAGAACTAACAGTATTTACTACTTCCCAAGTAGTTTCAGACCCGTAATTGTCTGTCTTTAGAACGATTTGAATTGTGTGTTGAGCATAGATAAAACCAACTGCAAACACAAGTGAAAATAATAGTGTAAGTTTTTTCATAAGTACATAAAATTTAGTTAATAAACATTTAAGTAATTTTCTGCTAATATAGACGAAGATTTTGGATATTTGTCGCACCCTAAATGTGAAATTAGACAAAAAGCAATTTTTAACAGGTTTATTTAATAAATATTGAAGCCAAATTGAGCAAAACGGTTTTAGATAAGATTAATTTAATGCTAATAAAACAGATAATTTATTTTCATAGGTGTTAATATTTTGCTAAAAACTCAGTTTTTTTGCACAAATTGATTTTGTGATCTAATAATTTTTGCTATCTTTGAAAAAAATAATAATTATGAAAAGAATATTTACAATTTTAGCTTGTGTTTTTGTGTTGTCAAGTTTAGCTAACGCTCAGACTTTTGCAATTTTAAATAGTTCTAATGAAGTTATTACCGGAAATACAATTGTAGTTCCAATTACAGTTGGTAATGATGCTGAATATGACATTAAGGTGCAAAATCTTACAGGAAGCATTGTTTCCGCAAAAATAAGCAGAACATATCTTGAAGGTCCTGTGGCAGGTTATTTTGATTCTATGTGTACTCCAGCTACTGAAACTAGTGGAGGTGCATGTGTTTCATCCCCAACAACTCCCACATTTATACTTAATCCAAATGAAATATCTGGTTTGGCTGCAATGCATTTTAATCAAGGGCCAAATGCAGGCGTTTCTACCGTAAGATATAAAGTTTACAATACTGCAAATGAATCAGATTTTGTTTATGTAATTGTATCGTACTCAACTCAGACTTCAATTAACACAACTTTAGCAAAAGATTTCAATGTTTACCCAAATCCTGCAAGAAATAGTTTTACTATTGAGCATAACTTTGGAAGTAAAGCTGTTGTTGAGGTTTTTAATGTTTTAGGAAAATCTGTTGCAAAATTAAACTCTAATTCAACTACTCAGTTTAATATTGACTGTAGCAAGTGGGAAAATGGATATTATTTCTGCCGTCTTTATAATGACGGTAAAGTTGAAAAAACTGTCAAGTTGGTGGTAACTCACTAATTTGTAATAAAATATTATTATCTTTAATCCCGATTTTTAATCGGGATTTTTTTATGGCTGAACACAACCTATTAGGGAAAAAAGGAGAAGAAGTTGCTCAGAAATTTGTAGCTACTAAAGGCTATAAAATTATTGCTATAAATTGGACTTCCAAGCATAAGGAAATTGATATTATCGCAAAGGATGGTGATTGCTTAGTTTTTGTTGAAGTGAAATCAAGATCTGAAGACTATTGGGGAAATCCCGAAGAATTTGTAACTAAGAAAAAGCAGAAGTTATTAATAAGTGCGGCAGAATCCTATATCTTTGAAAATGATTATCAGGGCGAAAGTCGGTTTGATATTGTTTCTGTTTTGTTTTTAAAAACTGGTACAGAAGTGGAACATATTGTTGAAGCATTTTACCCTTAAACCATGATAGAATTACAAGATATTGTTGATGCAGCTGAGCGAATTTCAAAACATGCTCATATTACTCCGGTATTAAGTTCTACTAGGATAAACAAACTTTGTGGTTGCAACATCTTTTTTAAATGTGAAAACATGCAAAGGGTTGGTGCATTTAAATTCCGAGGTGCATTAAATGCTGTGAGTAGTCTGCCTTTGGAAGTGCTGTCTAAAGGAGTTGTTACTCATTCATCAGGAAATCATGCACAGGCCTTGTCGCTTGCGGCCAAAATATTCAAAATCCCTGCCTATATCGTTATGCCTGAAAACGCACCAAAAGTAAAAATTAACGCAGTTCGTGAGTATGGCGGGAATATTATTTTTTGTATTCCTACTCTTGAAGCTAGAGAAAGCAGTTCTGCAAAAGTTATTGAGGAAACTGGAGCTAAATTTATTCATCCTTATGATGATTACCGAATTATTGCAGGACAAGCCACATGTGCGTATGAGTTTTTAAATCAGTTGGAAAAAGAGCCTGATGTTATTATTGCGCCAGTTGGCGGCGGTGGTCTGCTTTCTGGAACAGCAATTTCTGTTAAGTCTTTATTGCCTCGAACAAAAGTTTATGGAGCCGAACCCAAAATGGCTGATGACGCTTTTCGCTCCTTTGAAGCAGGTTATATTATTCCTCAAACAAATCCTCAAACAATTGCTGATGGGCTACTAACTTCGCTGGGAGAAAAGACTTTTGAAATTATTAAAGATAAAGTTGACAAAATACTCTTGTGTAGCGAAGACCAAATTCTTTTTGCGATGAGACTAATGTTTGAGAACTTGAAAACTGTTGTAGAGCCTTCAGGCGCTGTCGGACTTGCAACTATTCTCGACAATCCACACATGTTTGCTGGAAAAGATGTTGGCGTAATAATCAGTGGTGGAAATATAGATGTTGCTGAATTTAAGTGGAAATAAAAAAAAGGGCCTAAGCCCTTTTTTTATTTCTTTGATGATGGATTTGGATCGTTATATCTGATGTTTTGCCATGCGGCGTATCCGGTGCTTTTCCAACTATCAAGAAAAACGCCTGTCCAGTCTGCAGATGCTGGAGAACTTAAACTGCCGTCTCCATTTGAGTCTCCTAAAAGCTCGTCGTCTTTAAGAGATGTGTAAAAAACACCTGTTCCATTGTAATTAGGCATTGCCGATTCTCCAGATAGTAAAGTAAGAGTTGAACCTTGAACGAATTTTAGTACTACATTGTCACCTAATGTTAAAGTTTTACCAATACCAACACTCATGTTTTCAGCTGTAATTACAAAAGCAACCTCTGTTTCGAGCCAACTTGTGTTTTTTTCAATATTTTTTGAAACATAAATTGCATTATTTGTATTTGATGTTCCACCTAAAGAAAATGAATTAGAATTGTCGATATCAATTTCTGCATTAATTGTAAGGGGAAGATTGTTACTGTAAAATGTATTATTGCGGATTACGGTGTTGGAGGTGGCATTGTCAGCATTTAAAACGCCAATATAATAATTACCATTTTTTCCGCCACCATTATGTGCAAATGTACAATTCTCTATTGTAGCCATCGATTCTCCGCTCAACTCAAGAGTAGAACTTGGAGTGGTTCCATTTCCGCCGTATAAGAACTTACAATTATTAAAAGTAGAACCTGTGGTTCCGTTTAAGTCAATATTTGCCCAATCACCGGTTGCAGCAGTTGTTGTTGTAGCGTCACCGTTTGTATCACCACCATTGGCGTCGTCTTTATAAGATGTAAATACAATTGGTTGAGTTGCAGAACCGTTTGCTGTTATTTTTCCATTACCAGATAAACTTAAAAATTTACCTTCAGTTGGGAATTTTATTACAGCACCTGCTTCAATCGTTAATTCGGCTTCTACAATAAAATCAAATGCTTTGATTACATAAACTTTGTCGCCAGACCAAACTGTAGGACTAGTTATGTTTGCATTTACTTCAACAATTTTATCACTTGGTGTTGGACCAGCAGGATCACAAGACGTTAGGAATATTCCTGTAAGGCTTATACCTATTAATATAATAAAAAAATAATTTTTCATAACATGCTTTTTTAAATTCGGTTAGTTTTTACAAATATAATGCCTTATTTGATTCGGTAGTAATATTTACAGTTGAATGTTGTAAAAAAGAAGAAATCTTTTCGTTTTTCGGAAAAGGAGCTAAAATAATTATTAACATTTTTAACCTTTAATAAGAATTTGAAGCTTAAAAAAGTGTTATTTTCCCTTAATTTATGGGTGAAAATTAGTTATTAACAATCGCAAAAGATGTTGATAACAGAAATTATTAAAAAAAATTAGCACTTGTGTTGTTAATAAAAAAAAATAATCTACCTTTGCAGTCCAAAATTTTATAAAGTAGTTGAAATTAAAAATTAACAGGTTTTATGCCAACAATACAACAATTAGTACGAAAAGGTAGGCTTGTAACCATTGACAAGAGCAAATCGCCGGCATTGGATTCATGTCCACAACGTAGAGGTGTGTGTACCAGAGTGTATACAACAACACCTAAAAAGCCAAATTCTGCAATGAGAAAAGTGGCTAGAGTAAGGTTAACAAACGGAAAAGAAGTGAATGCTTATATTCCTGGAGAAGGACACAACTTACAAGAGCACTCTATTGTTCTGGTTCGTGGTGGTAGAGTAAAAGACTTACCAGGTGTTAGGTATCACGTTGTTCGTGGTGCTTTAGATACTGCGGGTGTTGACGGACGTAATCAAAGACGCTCGAAATACGGAACAAAGAGGCCTAAAAAAGGTGCAGCAGCAGCAGCGGCAGCAGCAGCAGCAGCAAAAGCAGCAAAAGGTAAGAAAAAATAGTATAGTATATAATATTGAAATAAAATGAGGAAGTCAAGACCAAAGAAAAGAACGATATTACCGGATCCAAAATTTAACGATTCAAGGGTAACCAGATTTGTTAACGATATGATGTGGGATGGTAAAAAATCAACTTCTTTTAAGATTTTTTACGATTGTATGGATATTATTGAAAAGAAGATGAAAGATTCTGAAGAATCTCCTCTCGAAGTATGGAGAAAAGCTTTGGATAACATTACCCCATCTGTTGAGGTTAAAAGCCGCAGAATTGGTGGAGCTACTTTTCAAGTACCAACAGAAATCCGTGGAGATAGAAAAGTTTCAGTAAGTCATAAATGGATGTTATTGTACGCCCGCAAACGTAGTGGTCGTGGAATGGCAGAAAAACTTGCTGCTGAACTTTTAGCTGCCTACAATAATGAAGGTGCTGCATATAAGAAAAAAGAAGATACTCACAGAATGGCAGAAGCAAATAAAGCTTTCTCTCACTTCAGATTTTAATCAATCATTTCAATGAGTGTTAATCTTGTAAATACCAGAAATATTGGCATAATGGCTCATATAGACGCGGGTAAAACCACGACTACTGAGCGCATTCTGTATTATACTGGTATTAACTACAAGATTGGCGAAGTTCATGAGGGCACTGCCACGATGGACTGGATGGTGCAGGAACAGGAGCGAGGTATAACAATCACTTCGGCTGCTACCACAACTTTCTGGAATGTTGATGAGAGTAGGTATAAGATAAATATTATTGACACTCCAGGTCATGTTGACTTCACAGTAGAAGTAGAGCGCTCCTTAAGAATTCTTGATGGGGCGATTGCTGTTTTTTGTGCAGTTGGTGGTGTGGAGCCGCAAAGTGAGACGGTTTGGCATCAGGCAAATCGATATAACGTGCCTCGATTAGCGTTCATTAATAAAATGGATCGTTCTGGTGCTGATTTTATCGGAGTTGTACAGCAAATTGAAGAAAAACTTGGAGCAAAGCCTTTGGTATTACAATTGCCGATTGGTGAAGAAGATAGTTTTATTGGAGTAATTGACCTTATTGAAGAAAAAGCATACATTTGGAACAATGACGATGAGTCTTTGGGAGTAAATTTTGAAGTAACAGATGTCCCCGAAGATATGAAGGAAGAAGTTTTAGCATATCGCGAAAAACTTATCGAAACAGTTATCGAAGGCGATGATCAAATGCTTGAAGTCTTTTTCGAAGATAGATCAAAGATTTCTGTTAAAGAGTTTAAAAACTTGTTAAGAAAATCTGTGATTAGCGGAAATTATGTTCCAGTATTATGCGGATCGGCTTTTAAAAACAAAGGAGTTCAATTATTGCTTAATGCTGTTTGTGATTATTTACCTTCACCAATGGACGTGGAAGCAATTATTGGTCATCATCCGAATACAGATGAGTTGGTATCTAGACAACCCGATTCTGATGGCCCGCTCGCCGCTTTATGTTTTAAAATCTCGGCTAATACTTTTGTCGGCAAACTAGCCTACCTTAGAATTTACAGTGGAGAAATAAAAACCGGACAAATGATTTTTAATGTCCGAAGTGGTAAAAAAGAGAGAGTCACAAGGATTTTTCAAATGCACTCAAATAAACAAACTCAAATCGATAATATTGAGGCTGGTGATATTTGTGCGATTGTTGGTTTAAAAGATATCGTTACTGGTGATACACTTTGTGATGAAAACAAACCAGTGATTCTTGATAAAATGCAATTTCCAGAACCTGTTATTTCTATCGCGGTAGAAGCTCAATATCAGGCAGATTTGGAAAAGCTTGTTCAGGCATTGGCAAAATTAGCAGAAGAAGATCCAACCTTTACAATAAGATATGATGAGATCTCTGGACAAACCTTAGTTAGTGGTATGGGAGAGTTACATCTCGAAATTATCATCGACCGGTTAGTTAGAGAATTTGGACTTAAAATAAATCAGGGTAAACCACAAGTAAATTATAAAGAGGAATTCCTTGATAATATCAGACACAACTATATATTTAAAAAGCAAACTGGCGGAAAAGGTAGATTTGCTGATATTACAGTAAACATTGGAACTGTAAATGATAAAGATATTACAGGTCTGATTTTTACAAATAGTATTTCTGGAGGTAAATTACCAAAGGAATATATTGCTGCAGTGGAAAAAGGATTTAGAGAATCTATGTCTAATGGACCAATCGGTGGGTATCCAGTTCATAGTATGAATGTAGAACTTGTTGATGGAAGTTATCATAGTGTTGACAGTGATCCTTTAGCATTCCAAATTGCCGCAGGTATGTGTTACAGTGAAGTCTCAAAAAAGCTCAAGAGTACAATTCTTGAACCTGTAATGAAACTTGAAATTGTAACACCTGAAGATTACTTGGGAGATATTAGTGCTGATTTAAACCGTCGTCGTGCAACGATTGAAGGAATGGATCATAAAGGAATGCACCGTGTACTTAGAGCCAGAGTTCCTATGTCTGAGCAATTTGGTTATATAACTGCACTTCGCACAATTAGTTCTGGACGAGCAATGTTTAGTATGGAATTTTCACATTATGAAAGAGTTCCTGCGAATGTTTTAGAAGAATTAGTAAATAGTAGAAAATTTATTTTTTAATAATAGATAGAATAGTATGAATCAAAAAATCAGAATTAAGCTGAAATCTTACGACCATAATTTGGTTGACAAATCAGCAGAGAAAATTCTTAAGACCGTAAAAACTACCGGTGCAATAGTAAGAGGACCAATTCCACTTCCTACCCACAAACGTATTTTTACTGTTAATCGTTCTACATTCGTAAACAAAAAATCAAGAGAACAATTTGAACTTAGTTCTTACAAACGTTTACTTGATATTTACAGTACGACTTCAAAAACGATTGATGCTCTGATGAAATTGGAATTACCAAGTGGAGTAGATGTTGAAATTAAAGCGAGTTAAATTTAAAAAGAAATTGAAATGCAAGGAATTATTGGTAAAAAAGTAGGTATGACTTCCATTTACAGTGTTGAGGGAAAAAACATTCCATGCACTGTTGTCGAAGCAGGGCCTTGCGTAGTAACCCAGATCCGTAATATGGAAACAGATGGTTACGAAGCAGTGCAGCTAGCTTTCGATGAGAAGAAGGAAAAGCATACGACCAAAGCAATGAAAGGTCATTTTGCAAAGGCCGGTACCACTCCAAAAAGGAAGTTGGTAGAATTAAAAAACTTCGGTAAAATTAAAAAAGGCGAAGAGTTTGCAGAAGTAGTGGTAGGAGATAAAATCACTGTTGATATTTTTATTGAAGGTGAATTTTGTGATGTAACAGGAACCTCAAAAGGTAAAGGCTTTCAGGGTGTAGTAAAGAGACACGGTTTTTCCGGTGTTAATGATGCTACTCATGGTCAGCATAACCGTCTTAGAGCACCAGGATCATTAGGCGCTTCATCATGGCCATCAAGAGTATTCAAAGGAATGCGTATGGGCGGCCGTATGGGTACAGACACGGTTAAAATGGTCAGTTTGAGAGTTTTAAAAGTGATTCCAGAAAGTAATCTTGTTCTAATAAAAGGTTCGGTTCCTGGAGCAAAAGGTTCATATTTAATTATTCAAAGATAATGAAAGTATCAGTATATAATAAATCGGGAGAGGAAACCGGAAGACAGGTAGAACTCAATGAGTCTATCTTTGGTGTTGAGCCCAACGATCATGCGATATATCTTGATTGCAAACAGTTTATGGCAAATAAACGCCAAGGAACGCACTCATCATTACATCGTGGTCTTGTATCCGGAAGTACCAGAAAAATAAAACGTCAAAAAGGAACTGGTACTGCCAGAGCTGGTAGTATTAAGAGTCCATTATTCAGAGGTGGAGGCCGTGCTTTTGGACCAGAGCCAAGAGTATATAATTTTAAGTTAAATAAAAAACTTAAAAGATTAGCTCGTAAATCTGCATTGACATATCGTGCGAAAGAGAATAATGTTTTTGTTGTTGATAACTTAATGTTTGACGAGATTAAAACCAAGAATATCATAGGCTTGAAAAATAATTTTAAGTTTATTGATAAAAAAATTCTTTTAATTGTGGCGGAATCAAATAAAAATGTATATTTGTCTTCTCGAAATTTAAAGGATGTAAATGTTGTAACTGCCTCAGACTTAAGTACTTACGATATTATGTGGGCTTCAATTTTAATGATAGAAGAGAGGTCAATTGATGTTTTTGAGAATTATTTAGCTTAAAAAGACAAAAAAATGGATATTTTAATAAGACCAATAGTAACCGAAAAAATGACGAAACAAGGAGAAACTTTGAATCGTTATGGTTTTATTGTTGACAAACGTGCCGACAAACTGCAAATAAGAGCAGCGATTGAGAAAATGTACGAAGTTAATGTTGAGTCTGTTAATACAATGCGTTATGCTGGAAGAACTAAAGTTCGTTTCACAAAGGCAGGTGTTCAGAAAGGCAAAACCAATGCATATAAAAAAGCGATCATAACATTGGCAAAGGGAGAGGTAATTGATTTTTACAGCAATATTTAAAGAATAGAGATGGCTTTAAGAAAACTAAATCCGACAACACCGGGTCAAAGATTTAAAACGATCAGTGCATTTGATGATATCACATGCTCTGTTCCGGAAAAATCTTTGTTGGTACCAATAAAAAAATCCGGTGGTAGAAACAATCAAGGTAAGATGACTATGCGTTATTTGGGCGGTGGTCACAAAAGAAATTACCGTATGATTGATTTTAAGAGAGAACGTGACGGTATGAAAGCTACAGTAAAGACTATTGAATATGATCCGAATCGTTCGGCACGTATAGCTTTAGTTGTTTATGAAGATGGCGAGAAAAGATATATCGTTGCACCTAATGGTTTACAGGTAGGACAAATTTTGGAATCTGGTAAAGGAATAGCTCCTGAGTTGGGTAACACTTTATTTCTTTCTGATATTCCACTAGGAACAGTAGTTCATAATATAGAGCTCAGACCCGGACAGGGCGCTGTTATTGCCAGAAGTGCTGGTACTTATGCACAATTGGTATCAAGAGAAGGTAAATATGCAATCGTAAGAATGCCTTCTAGCGAAACTAGAAAGATTTTAACCACATGCAAAGCAACAATCGGTACTGTGTCAAATTCTGACCATGCTCTTGAAAGCAGTGGTAAAGCTGGCCGTACTAGATGGCTGGGAAGACGTCCGCGTGTTAGAGGTGTTGTGATGAATCCAGTAGATCACCCAATGGGTGGTGGAGAAGGAAAATCTTCAGGCGGACACCCACGCTCTAGAAAGGGCTTACTTGCAAAAGGTTATAAAACTCGCAGCAAGAAAAAAGAATCCAACAAGTATATAATTGAACGTAGGAAAAAGTAAACAGTGAATTATGAGCAGATCACTTAAAAAAGGACCATTTATTGACTTCAAATTAGAGAAGAAGGTAATAGCGATGGAGGCAAGCGGAAAGAAAACAGCCATCAAAACTTGGGCAAGAGCTTCAGTTATTCCGCCGGAATTTGTAGGACACACATTCGCAACACATAACGGAAATAAATTTATTCCTGTTTATGTTACCGAAAATATGGTAGGACACAAGTTGGGAGAATTTGCACCAACCAGAACCTTTAGAGGTCATGGTGGTAAAAAGAAATAATAATAATATTGTATTATGGGCGCACGTAAAAGAATAAAAGCAGACAGAAAAAAAGAAGAAAAGAAAAGCGTTAGCTTTGCAATTCTTCGTAATTGTCCGAGCTCTCCCAGGAAAATGAGACTTGTGGCAGACCTTGTTAGAGGTGTTGAAGTAGATAAAGCTTTAGACATTCTTAAATACTCTCCAAAATCAGCTTCTCGTGATATTGAGAAATTGTTAAAGTCAGCAGTTTCAAACTGGCAGACAAAAAATGAAGGGTCAAGAATGGAAGATGCTAATCTTATTGTTTCACTAATCCACGTTGACGAAGGTCGTGCTTTGAAACGTATCAAGCCTGCTCCTCAGGGAAGAGCAAACAGGATTAGAAAACGTTCAAACCATGTTACTTTAGTGGTAGATAGTAAAAGTGAAAAAGTATTAGTAAACGAAAACGCATAATTTCATGGGACAAAAATGTAATCCGATAAGCAACAGGTTAGGTATAATCAAAGGATGGGATTCTAACTGGTTTGGCGGAAAAAAATATGCTGACAAACTTGCCGAAGATGCAAGCATTCGTCGTTATTTAAATGCACGTTTGGATAAAGCAAGCGTTTCAAAGATTATTATCGAAAGATCTTTGAAAATGATAACCATAACTATTAATACAGCACGTCCGGGCTTCGTAATTGGTAAAGGGGGAGATGAAGTAGATAAACTTCGTGAAGAATTGAAGAAAATTACCAGTAAAGATGTTCAGATCAATATTTTTGAAATCAAACGTCCTGAGTTAGAAGCAGAATTAGTTGCAAATAATGTTGCACGTCAAATCGAAAGCAAAATTGCTTATCGTCGTGCAGTTAAAATGGCTATCGCTTCAACAATGAGAATGGGCGCAGAAGGTATCAAAATTCAATGCTCTGGCCGTTTGAACGGTGCTGAAATGGCAAGAAGCGAGATGTATAAAGAAGGAAGAACTCCTCTTCATACTTTAAGAGCTGATATTGATTATGCTTTGGCTGAAGCTTTAACAAAAACTGGTTTAATCGGTGTTAAAGTTTGGATTTGCAGAGGCGAAATTTACGGAAAGAGAGATTTGTCTCCAAATTTGGGAAAATCTGTTCAGGGTAAAAAAGGTCCGCAAGCAGATCAGAGAGATCAGAGAGATCAGAGAAATAATAATAGAAAAAGAAGGAAATAAATCTGAAAAATTAGAGCTATGTTACAGCCAAAAAAGACAAAATTCAGAAGACAGCAAAAAGGGAGAATGAAAGGCAATTCTCAGCGCGGAAACGTTATTGCTTTCGGTTCGTTCGGAATAAAAGCAATGGAAGCTGCCTGGATCACAGGACGCCAGATCGAAGCAGCCCGTATCGCTGTTACTAGAAAAATGCAACGTCAAGGACAAATATGGATAAGAATCTTTCCTGATAAGCCTATTACAAAAAAACCTGCAGAGGTTCGTATGGGTAAAGGTAAAGGAGCTCCAGAAGGTTTCGTTGCAAGAGTTAGTCCAGGTAGAATATTATTTGAAGCAGAAGGTGTATCTTTTGACATTGCAAAAGAGGCTTTAAGATTAGCTGCTCAAAAATTGCCAATCAAGACAAAATTCATCGTGAGACACGATTTTGATTATAACGAATAAATCTGAGTGAGATGAAAAATAAAGAAATAGTGGGTTTAACCACCAAAGAAATCACTGAAAGGATTGAAACGGAGCAGTTTAATTTGACTAAACTAAAAATGAGTCATGCTGTTTCTCCTCTTGAAAATCCTCAGCGTATAAAAGAATTAAGAAGACTAATTGCAAAACTGAAAACTGAGTTTCGCAATAGAGAATTAACCGAGACTAAATAGGCACTGACTATGGAAAACAGGAATTTAAGAAAAGAACGTGTTGGCATCGTTGTTAGCAATAAAATGGATAAATCAATCGTGGTTGC
>JBBQCZ010000058.1:0-21303 GCA_038319215.1 Bacteroidales bacterium
ACCAAACAAAATTGCACAGTTGAATTATGCAGATATGCAAAAGTTAGGTTGTAAACTTACTGCAGAAGAAATTTACAGCATTAACAATTCAAGTTTAAAAGATGCAATTTTTCAATTGCAATCAGCAGAAGGTTCTGGCTTTTGCACCGGTGAGATAGTAAGTAAACAAGGGTTAATGTTTACAAATCATCATTGTGGTTATGAAGCAATCACAAGTTTAAGTACAACTGAGCACAATTATCTTGACGATGGATATTGGGCAAAAAGTCTTAACGATGAAATATCTGTTCCTGGCATCAGAGTAACAAGAGTTGTTCGTATTGATGATGTTACATCACGAGTTTTGAATGGCATTACCGACGCAACAAGCGAAGAGGATCGTCAAAAAGCAATTGATAACGCGATTAAAATTATTGAAGATGAAGCGGCAAAAGATACCCGTTACGAAGCTGCTGTTTCTGAAATGTATCAGGGTGGCGAATATTATTTATTCGTATATGAAGCTTTCAGTGATGTAAGATTTGTTGGCGCTCCTCCTTCATCAATAGGAAAATTTGGTGGTGACACCGACAACTGGATGTGGCCTCGTCACACTGGTGATTTTTCTATCTTTAGAGTTTACATGTCTGCTGACGGAACTCCTTCAACTGGATATGATGTAAACAATGTTCCTTACGTTCCACTTCATTCTTTACCAATTTCTATTGCTGGTCTTGAAGAAGGCGACTTTACTATGATTATGGGTTATCCTGGCCAAACAGAAAGGTACCTAAGCTCTTATGGAATGATTTACAAAAGAGATTTCTTTAATCCATCAATTGTAAGTTTGCTCAATCTTCAGTTAACTACGATGAAAGAAGACATGGACGCTGATATAAATGTACGTCTAGCTTATGCTGACAGTTATGCTCAAAATGCTAACGGTTGGAAACTATTTGACGGCGAAGCGCATACTTTAAGAACTACTGATGCTATTCAACAAAAAGAAAATCTAGAAGCCAACTTCCAAAAATGGGCAGACAGCGACGAGGCTCGTAAAGCAAAATATGGAAATGTATTGCCAAGTCTTAAAGCAAGCTATGAAGCATTTGGACCAGCAACTTTTGACATTATTTATCTTTCACTTGGTTTATTACAAGCAGGAGAACACGTAATGAGTGTACAATCATTTCAGGGATTATCAAAATTACTTGAGGATCCAAAAGGAAATTCTGATGGAATAGATGCAAGCGTTGAAGCGTTAAGACCTAGCGTAGATGAAATGTATGCTAAATATTTTGTTGGAACCGACAAAAAAGTATTTACTGCAATGCTTAAAATGTACCTTAACGATATCCCTACAGAAAAAAGAAATGGTGTTTTTGCAAATTATATTTTTAAAAATTATAAAGCTAAAACAGAAACAGAATCTTTGGAAAAATTTATAGCTGCAGTTTTTACAAAATCTATTTTTACTGACAAAGCCCGAATGGAAGCATTTTTGGCAAAACCAAGCAAAAAAGTTCTAGAAGCAGATCCTATGTATGCATATGTACAAGGAGTATTTGGCGATTTATTCACAGTTCAGATGGCTTATTTAGGAGCTATGGACGGAATTGATGTAAACGAAAGATTGTTTATCGAAGGCTTAAGAGAATTCCAAAAAGACAGAACTTTCTATCCAGATGCAAACTCAACATTGCGTTTAACTTATGGAACAGTTCAATCTTATGATCCACGCGATGCTGTTCATTACAAATATCTAACTTATGCTGACGGAATTATTCAGAAAGAAGATCCTACAAGCGATGAGTTTACTGTTTCACCAGAATTAAAAGCCAAAGTTCTTAATAAAGAATATGGCCGTTATGCTGACAAAACCGGAAATCTTCCTGTTTGTTTCTTAAGCGATAACGATATTACAGGTGGTAACTCTGGTTCACCAATCATTAATGGTAATGGCGAACTTGTTGGCTTAGCATTCGACGGAAACTGGGAATGGCTTTGCAGTAATCTATTATTCAGTGTAGATCTTCAAAGAACTATCAATGTTGACTCTAGATATGTTTTGTGGGTAATCGACGAATTATACGATGCTCAGTACATTATGAAAGAACTCGACGTTAGAACAAAAAAATAATATTACAGATAATATTTTAATAAGAACACTCCGAGATTTTCGGAGTGTTTTTTTTATGCTGCTATTTGGAGCTTGTATTGGATTGCAACAGCATAAAAAAAAACCGTCCTTTGTTAAAGACGGTTTAAAGAGTTGACCTGCAGGGAGTCGAACCGGGATCTTAAGACTCAGAGCCTTATGTGTTGCCATTACACCACTGGTCAGTAAATGTATCTGATGCAAAAGTATATAATAGACTATACAAATGCAAACAAATTCTGATTTATTTTTGATTTATTTTTCAGCTTAAAAAAAGCCACTGTCGAATGACATATCATTCGCATTCATAAATATTGAAAATAAATAATTGTCATTTAATAACAATTTACTATATTTGTATGAATTATCATTCGCTAATAAACAAATACTAATATTATGACTGATATATCATACAATAATTGGAACTCTATGAACGATAAGTCATTGGCTGAGCACATAGGAGTTTTTGTTAAACACCACCGCTTGGAACAAAACAAAACACAGGAAGTATTAGCAAATACTGCTGGAATTAGCCGTTCTACTTTAAGCCTATTAGAGCGGGGAGAAACAGTAACATTAGCAAGTTTGATTCAAGTGTTGAGAGTACTGGATGTGCTATATGTGATGGAAGCATTTCAGGTTCAGCAAATCATTAGTCCTTTGGCTTTGGCTAAATTGGAAAGAAATAAACGAAAAAGAGCTAGTGGTAAAAAAGACAAGTGAGAGAAATTAAAATAGCAAGAAATGAACGTAGCAGAAATAAATATTTGGGGCGAACTAGTGGGAGCTGTTGCCTGGGATGAAAAAACCGGCCTAGCAAGTTTTGAGTATGATCCGAAATTTAAAAAACTCAATTGGGAGTTAGCACCCCTAAAAATACCAATTAACAATTCAAAAAGAATAATCAATTTTCCTGAACTGCGTAAGAAGAATAATGCTGAATCTGATACATTTAAAGGCTTGCCAGGTTTATTGGCAGATGTTTTGCCAGATAAATACGGTAATCAACTCATTAATATGTGGTTAGCCCAACAAGGGAGAGCACAAGACAGTATGAATCCTGTCGAAATGCTTTGCTTTATTGGCAGCAGAGGAATGGGAGCGCTAGAGTTTGAACCAACAAACATTAAAGGAAGTAAAAATATATTTGCCATAGAGATTAGCAGTCTCGTAGATATAGCTCAAAAAATGTTATCCAATAGAGAATCCTTCACTACAAATCTGCAGAAAGATGAAGAAAAAGCTGTAATGGAAATTTTAAAAATCGGAACATCAGCAGGTGGTGCAAGGCCAAAGGCTGTAATTGTATATAATGAAAAAACAAGAGAAATCAAATCAGGACAAACCAAAGCTCCCAATGGGTTTGAACATTGGCTTATAAAACTTGATGGAGTGAGTGATGCGCAATTGGGGGATAGCAAAGGCTACGGTCGTGTAGAAATGGCATATTACAATATGGCCACTGCTTGTGGTATCGACATGATGCAGTCTAAGTTATTAGAAGAAAATGGCAGAGCACATTTTATGACAAAACGATTTGATAGACAAGGTGAAAACACAAAACACCACATTCAAACATTCTGCGCCTTAAAGCATTTTGATTTCAATCACGTAAACAGCTATAGCTACGAGCAATTATTTCAAGTTATGCGAGAATTAAAATTATCCTATCAAGACATGGAGCAAATGTTTAGACGAATGGCCTTTAATGTTATTGCTCGAAACTGTGACGACCACACTAAGAATTTTTCTTTTAGGTTAAAGAAATATGGAAAATGGGAATTAGCTCCTGCTTATGACATTTGCCATGCATACCGACCAGGTAGTGAATGGGTAAGCCAACATGCCTTAAGTATCAATAATAAACGAAAAGATATTACGAAGGAAGATCTAATTATTATTGGGGATTCTATTAAATGCAAAAAATCTGCTCGTATTATTGAAGAAATAAATGATACTGTTAATCAATGGAAAAATTTTGCCAATGAGGTAAAGATAACTCCGGAACTACGTGATGCTATCTCTAATACACTACTAAACTTAAAGTAGTTCAATAGTAGTTGTCAACAGAACTATTCCAGAACAAAAAACCCCGACTTCGTTAAAAATCAGGGCTTTACGTTTTTTTTGCTTTCGCTATCTGTTGTCCGACAAGGATTCGAACCTTGGCTGTATGTACCAAAAACACAAGTGCTACCATTACACCATCGGACAAAAGAACTTTGAGGCTGCAAAAGTAATGCTTTTTTGGAAAAATCAAAAAAATAATTCGCTTTTTTTCATTTTTTGAAAATTTTACTGAATTGTAAGAGAAATGGGACAATTATTAAACAAAAAAACCGCTAGCCAGCCGGCTAACGGTTTAATTGTTGACTTGCAAGGAGTCGAACCAAGGTTTTAAAACTCAGAGCTTTACGTGTTGCCATTACACCACAAGTCAATTTTGTGTTGTCCGACTAGGGAAATTTTATTTTCCTTAAAAATCTGATAATCATTGAATTACAAAAGAAATCTATTGCTGGACTACTTTTGGACACCTCAACCATTACATCAAATATCATATTTGTCTTATTCCACTACAAAAGTATAAAATAGAGTAAACAAATACAAACAAATTCTGATTTTTTTCAAATTAATTTTTCAAGTAGAATATTAACATTAAAAAAATATCAAAAAACACCAAAACCGCCTACTACATCACTACAAACCTCTATAAGTATTGATAATAAAGAATAATAGACTGGTACCTTTTCAACTAATAGATACAAAAAGTTTTTTTACGGAAAAGAAGTCAAAGTGCAGATTGAGTTTTAGAAATAAAATCCTCATAGCAGAAACATACAATTTCTCAATAAGCCAAAACTCTGGCCATAAAAACACTCTTATACTTATGCAATGGCATTTACAGAGATAATAAACAGTGTAAAGTTTACCACAAAAACTTGTATGCTAGCAATTATTCGATTAAAACATTTACCACTTATATCGAATATGTGGTAAATGTTTTTACCTTTGTTGTAAAATTTAGTGTTTATGCCCAAAGACGAACTTGAGAATATAGTATTAACTTGTTTTAAGAATAAAGTGTTTTTTACGAAAGACGACCTTGTTATGTACTACAGTAACAACGGAATTATTCTTACAGATGAAGCTTTCAGATCAAAATTGTATCGATGGCGAAAGAAAAATATTATTCATGATATCGGAACTGGAAAATATGTAATAAACAACAAATCTTCTTTTATTCCTGAACCAGATAAATTTATCAAGAAAATTCACACCTTATTTTCATCTAGGTTCGATGAAGTTGATTATTGTATATGGTCCACATCATGGTTGGCAAATTATATGCATCATGTTCCTTTTCAATCTTTTTATGTATTAGAAACCGAAAGAGATATTTGCGAATCTGCATTTTATCATTTGAAAGACAATGGAATAAATGCATATTATGAGATAGATTCTAAACAAATCGAAAAATACGTTTTGCCCGAAGATGACAGTATAATTATTCGCCCTCTAATTACTAGAGCTCCATGTAAAAAACTAGAAAATATTAGCTATGCTTCTATCGAAAAGATTTTGGTTGATATTTTTTGTGATCAGGATATTTTCTACCTTTATTCTGGAAGAGAGCAGCAGTGGATTTTTGAAAATATATTAAAAGCTTACAATATAAACTTTTCCACACTTTTAACTTATGCAGAAAGGCGTAAACGAGATAAAGAATTGCGTTCGTTTTTACTAACAAATTTTAATGAATCTGTAAAAAATATTATTTAATGATACATAAGGAGACATTAACAAAGGATTGGATTCTAAAATTCAGAAATGAGCCTGGATTAAAAAAGAGTGATCCCGCTCTTATGGAGAAAATGATATATGCATTATATCTGCTTGAATGTTTGGCAAAGCAATCAATTGAATTTGTTTTTAAAGGAGGGACAAGCCTTGTGCTAATTATGAACGAAAGCAATCGATTTTCTGTTGATGTTGATATTTCATGCAAAATATCAAGAAAGGAAATTGAAGATGCACTTGGTGAAATCATAGAGGATTCAGAATTCGATTCTTACGAACTAGATAAAGACAGAAGTTATGAGAATGCAGCAATTCCAAAAGCTCATTACTTTTTATATTATAAATCTAATTTCAACAATACTGCAAATTATATATTGTTAGATATTCTCTTTCAGGAAAATAAATATCCATATTTACAACAAGCAAAAATTGAATCAAATTGGCTAAAGACAGTTGATCCGATTATTAGCGTAGCAACCCCTACAATAAATTCTGTGCTGGGTGATAAACTTACAGCATTTGCCCCGAACACTACAGGAGTACCATACTCAAAACGCAAGGAACTTGAAATTGTAAAACAACTTTTCGATATTTCATTATTGATAGAAAAGATTGATAATTTGGAGGAAGTATTTTATTCATTTAAGAGTATTGCAGATGAAGAAATAAAATACAGAAAATTAAAAGTTGATAGCAATGATGTTATACACGACATTGTTCAAACAGCTCTACTTATATCATTGAGAGAGAAAAATAAAGGAGAAGAGCTTATTAAGTTCAATGAAATAAAGATTGGGTTGACAAAAATATCAAGTTTCGCTATTAATAGAAATTTTCGTATTGATGAAGCCATTGAGGCATCGGCTAAATTAGCATACTGTGCTTTGAAGTTATTGCAAAAGGACTTTTCAGATTTAAAATTATTCAATAAAGAGATTGATATTAATAGCATGCAGATAGAACAGACAGAATATCTTTATCTTAACAGATTGAAAAAATCAAACAAAGCGGCGTTTTATTATTGGTATCAATGTCTCGAAAACATGAACAGATAATATTATAAAAAGCAACATTTATTTAATCAACTAAACAAGATCATCAGCAAAAAATGTCACTCATAGATTGTTAGTACATTTTTGCGAACAAGCATAAGTATTTGATTTGAAGCTTAACACAATGTTTACGTTTATAGTTAAATTTTACTACTGCTCCTCAACTGTATTCATCTTGGTTTTTAAACTCTCGACAGTTTTAAGTAACAAATTATTCAATTCACTACAATATTTATTTTAATCTGAGGTGAAAACCTGAAAAAACCTGAATTTTTACAAATTTGTAACAAATAGTACCAACTGAGTACCAACAACAAAAAAAACGCATCCATAACAGACACGTTTTCAGGCATTTAGTGTTTTAAAAAGTTGTCCGACTAGGACTCGAACCCAGACTGACAGAACCAGAATCTGCTGTGCCACCATTACACAATCGGACAAAAAAACTTTGAGGCTGCAAAAGTAATATTTTTTTGGAAATCAAACAAAATTGTAGGAATTTTAAAAGGTTTTTTTTTCTAAATAATT
This sequence comes from Bacteroidales bacterium, assembly GCA_038319215.1. Classification (GTDB taxonomy): domain Bacteria; phylum Bacteroidota; class Bacteroidia; order Bacteroidales; family ML635J-15; genus Bact-19. The sequence continues at coordinate 7,519 of JBBQCZ010000058.1, forward strand.
TCATGATCAAAAAATGAAACTAACTGAAGAATCATTCAACGAGACGGCACAATATGCCAAGTCATTATAAAACAGAGTTTGTTTGACAAAAATTCTGTTTTGAAGTAGTAAAGTTGTCGAGCTAGTTTTGATTTAGCCACTGTAATTTATATCTTTGTAAAATATGATAAATGCTCATAAAATATTCATGCAGCGTTGCATTGACCTTGCCAAAAAAGGCGCAGGCAATGTTTCTCCCAACCCTATGGTGGGTTCGGTAATTGTGCATGATGGTAAAATAATTGGTGAAGGATATCATCGTAAATACGGCGAAGCTCATGCCGAGGTAAACGCAGTAAATTCTGTAAAAGATAAATCCTTGTTAAAAGAATCAACTCTTTACGTTTCTCTTGAGCCATGTGCACATATTGGAAAAACTCCAGCTTGTGCCGATATGATTATTCGTGAAAACATTCCAGAGATTGTTATTGGTAGTATTGACCCGTATTTTCAGGTGGCAGGTAAGGGAATTCAAAAGCTCGAAAATGCTGGTCGAAGAGTAATAACCGGAGTACTCGAAAATGAATGTATAGACCTAAACAAGAGATTTTACACTTATCATACAAAAAAACGTCCATACATAATTCTTAAATGGGCACAAACAAAAGATGGATTTGTAGATTATGTAAGAACTCCCGGAACTGACATAAAAGCATTTTGGATTACCAACGAATATTGTAGAACTCTAGTTCACAAATGGCGAACAGAGGATGATGCTTTTTTGATCGGCATGAATACAATCATTCTTGATAATCCTCAGTTGACAGCGCGAAATTGGTCGGGACGAAATCCTTTACGAATTGCGATCGACGAACTGTGCTTTCTCGACAGATCGTATCAAATATTTGATAATCAGGCAAATACAATTATTTTCAATTCGACAAAAGACTTAATAACTGAAAATCTAAGTTATATAAAAATCGATTTTAGAAAAAACATTGTTCCACAAATTCTACAAGTTTTATATGAAAAACAAATTCAATCTGTAGTTATTGAAGGGGGAACTCAAACGCTTGAATCATTTATTTCTTCTGGACTTTGGGACGAGGCAAGAGTATTTACCGGAGATCATATTTTTGAAAAAGGTCTAAAGGCTCCAGTTTTTAATCAAATTCCACAAAATTTTGAAGTTTTTGGTAATAGCGAATTGAAGTGGTACTATAATAAATAATTAAAATAGTTTCAATCAAAAACTCAGTTTTCAACAATTTAAAAAAATGCTTAGCGTTATGCTAATAATTTTGCATTTTTGTAAAATAATTTATGTGTATGAGATTTTACAACAAAATAAAACCAATACTATTGTTTTTTATAGTGGCCTTATTCTTTGCCTGTGCAAAACAAGTTGCTATTACGGGTGGTCCCAAAGATACAAAACCTCCAGTTATGGTAAAATCTACTCCAAGAAATGCATCTGTAAATTTTAACGAAAAAACTATTTTTATACAGTTTGACGAATATGTAAAACTTAACAGCCTTAACCAAAAGTTGATTGTATCGCCACCAATAGAAGAAAGCCCTGTTATTTTGTTAAAAGGAAAAGGGATAAAAATAAGCCTTAACCCGACCCAACTACAGCCAAATACAACTTATAGCTTTAATTTTAACGATGCGATTGCCGACAATAACGAAAATAATTCTCTAAATAGCTTTGTTTACGCTTTCTCAACTGGAGATCAAATAGATTCACTTTCTTTTTCTGGAAAAGTTCTTGACGCATTTACAAAATCACCTGTAAACGACGCATGGGTAGTTTTATATGATAATCTTTCAGATACTGCAATTAATACTATTAGTCCTTCTTATATAACCAAAGTTGACAAAGATGGCAATTTTATAATCCCATTTGTCCATGAGAAAGATTATCATATTTTCGCATTAAAAGATAATAATTACAATTACCTTTTTGATGTCCCCGATGAATCAATAGCATTTACAGACTCTGTTTACATTCCAGGGATCACAAAAATTGCAAGGAATGACAGCGTTAAATCAAAATTTGTGAAATATCCCAATAAGATCGAGTTATTGCTTTTCAAAGAAAACAAACAGACTCAGTATGTAAAAACATCTAAAAGATTAAAACCAGATTGTCTCGAAATTATATTTAACTCTACTCAATACGCTGATTATAATATAAAAGTAGAGGGTGACGAAAATGCTATTGTTTTTGCAAAACAGAACCCTGATACGATAAAAGTATGGTTAAAAAACGAAGCTTTAATAGGCTCAGATTCGATAGGTGTTATATGCAGATATACCGACCCAATATATCCAGATTCGCTAAGAATTGATAGTTTACTTTTTCGGAGGTCTGAACTTTTGGCTCGTGACACTGTATCGAAAATTGAAATAAAAAAACAAAAAGAACCACACAAAGACCTTACTATTAGCATAAATAACCCAGTTGCCTATTTTGATAAATCAAAACTAAAATTAGAATTAAAGTCAGATTCTATTTTTATTCCGTCCGATTTCAAACTATTGAAAGATACTATTAACCCATTGCAGATTTATTTCAAATCTCAAATTCTTGAAAAAACAGAATACCGTATAATTACAGAAAATGGATTTATTACTGATATTTATGGACACACCAACATTGCAGACACCTTTGCTGTAACAACTAGTTCTTCCTCCGAGTATGGCAATCTTAAAATTAGTCTCACAGGAGATTCAAAGAGTTTCATTATTCAATTAATGTTAGAAAATAAAGTTGTTGCCGAGTCGATTGGAATTGAAGGAATTGCCGAATTTGCTTATCTAAAACCTGGCAAATACAAGATACGCGCAATAGAGGATTTAAACAATAACAGGAGATGGGACACCGGAGATTATACTATCAAAAAACAACCAGAACCAGTTTATTATTACCCATCTGATTATGAAATTAGAAGCAACTGGAACCATGATATAGAGTGGAATCCTGTAACTAATGTTTCTAAATAGAAACTACCAAATCTTTATCTCTACAAATTAAGATACTTCACTGCTGCGAATGAGTGAATCGCTTTGAACTCATGTATATCGAGGTTCATTGCGCTTTCAGCTTAAACTGAAATTAAGCTAAAATATTTATCCTTAACAATGTCATTCTATTAAACTATAAGAATATTTATACTCAGCCTCTATGGAATTTTGTAATATAAACCGTATATTTTCTAAATAAAAAATTCCATAGCGCTTAAGTATAGCTGTTTTTACAAAATTCTATTCTGCTTTTTACCTTTAAGAAATTCAATAATATTTTCTTTTACGATCTCAAATCTTTTTAGCATCGCTTCTTCTGTTGCATAAGCGATGTGAGGCAATAATATTGTATTTGGAGCATTTAGTAATGGATGCTCAAGTGGCAATGGCGGTTCTATTTCATAAATATCTACAGCTGCGCCCGCAATTTTTTTATTTCTTAACATGCTTGCAAGAGCCTGATTATCAATCACATTAGCTCTGGCAGTATTAATAATAATTGCTGAAGATTTCATCATTGATAAGATTTCTGCGTTTATAAGATTTACAGTTGCAGAAGTTGCAGGAATATGCAAACTAATAATATCCGATTCCTCAAAGACTTCCTTTAAAGATAAATATTTTAGCATTGGCTCATCTTTTAGAGTTCTACTATATGCGATAATTTTGCACCCAAAAGCAGAAAAAAGTTTTGCAGTGGCAATGCCAATTGCTCCGGTTCCAATTATTCCAACGGTTTTACCGGAAAGTTCTGTCCCAAGAAAGTTATTTCTACTCGCTGGAATTCTGGTTTGTTTATCCATTTCTGGTATTTTGCGTAATAGAGAAATTGCCATTGCAAGTGCCAATTCAGATACTGCAGTAGTTGAATAACCGGCAGCGTTACAAACAGCTATTTCTTGTTTTCGACACTCTTCAAGGTCTATATGGTCAACTCCGGTAAAAGCTACATTTATTAGTTTAAGTCCCGGACAGGCTTTTATGACAGCAGCAGACAGCGGAATATTGCTCAAACAAACAATGTCTGCATCCCCAATTCTAGAAACTAGGTCTTTTTCATTTTCTTTTCTGTCTGGAAAATAAATTAGTTCATGTCCTAATGTTGCAAAGATTTTTTTTGCTTCATCAAGTAATTCCGTTTTAACTCCAATTGGTTCTACATATACTATTTTCATCTTGTAAAAATTAAATTTTTAAACTTGTTGCCAACTGTAATTTTTATCTATAAAATGACTCTTCAAAACTTACTACTTTTACTACTTACTAAGGCTAAGGAAAAGGCTAAGGCTAAGGAAGATTAGCATTTGCTTCGAAATTAGCATTTTTACCAATTACCATTTTTACTACTTACTACTTTTACTACTTTTACTACTTACTAAGGCTAAGGCTAAGGAAGATTCCTTCCGCCGCGGCGGATTCGAGATTAGCATTTTTGCTTTTTACCATTTACCACTTACTACTTTTACCACTTACTACTTTTACTACTTACTAAGGCTAAGGCTAAGGCTAAGGCTAAGGAATATTAGCATTTGCTTCGAGTTTAGCATTTTTACCATTTACCATTTACCATTTACCATTTACCATTTATCCCGAACCTTTGGTTCGAGGATCCTCGAACCAAAGGTTCGGGACTATTTACCACTTACCACTTTTACTCCTTATCCCGAGCTTTCAGCACGATGATCCTCGAGCTGAAAGCTCGGGACTACCCGCCACTTACTCTTCCCCCATAATCCTATCAATTTCCACCAAAGCCTCTCCTGCCTTCATGCTTATGAAAATATCAGTAATTGTCTTTGTAAATCTAGATTCGTCCGGATTTATCTCAATTATAATTGCACCAGCTTTTTTCGCATAATGTGGAATATACGAAGCCGGTTGCACTTCGCCTGTTGTTCCTATTATCAGATGAACATCTGATTGATTTGCAATTTCACGTGAAAGTTTTGCTGCTTTTTCGGGAATAGCCTCACCAAAAAAAACAAAATCAGGCTTTAAAAGTCCATTACATTTTTTGCATAATGGTGGCTCTGTCGTCAGATTCATTTCTGCTAATCGATAAGTATTTCCACATTCAAGGCACACAAAATTGTCTTTTGTGCCATGGTACTCAATCACATTTTTGCTTCCCCCTTCTTGGTGAAGATTGTCAATATTTTGAGTTATGATGTGTTTTAGTAATCCTTCTTTTTCCCATTTTGCCAAAATTGTATGTGCTGGATTTGGTCTGGCCGCATCAAAATAATCATAAAAAATTGCTTTTACAGCCTTCCACGATTCCTCTGTCCTGCGTTTATAATTTTGTATTTCAAGCAAAGAATGATCGTACTTACTATAAACGCCATCATCGCCTCTAAAAATTGGAATTCCGCTTTCTTTTGATATTCCAGCACCAGTAAATGCGGTTAAATATCTTGCATTTTTAATCAATTCCGCAGCTTTTTCAAGATTGCTCATACTTAGTTTATTTTAGTGTTGCAAAATTACAGAAAATTTGTCGTTAAAGTTCTTATGTAAACATTAAGTTTAAAGGTTTAAACTACAATAGTTTAGAGACGTTTAAAATTTAATAAAATCTTTTTTTTATTTCAATAGCCGTACAATGTAAGTCTTTTTTAATTTCTTTTTGTTGTAGCTAAATATTGTTTAATTTTGCAAAAAATTAATTATGACAAAAGAGTATTTTTCTCACGAAACTGCAATTGTTGACGAAGGTTGTGAAATTGGCAAAGGAACAAAAATATGGCACTTTTCTCATATCATGTCGAATTGTATAATTGGTGAGAATTGTAACATCGGTCAAAACGTTGTAGTGTCTCCCGATGTTATTCTTGGATCAAATGTAAAAATCCAGAATAATGTTTCTATTTATACAGGTGTAATTTGCGAAGATGACGTGTTTTTAGGTCCTTCAATGGTTTTTACAAATGTTATAAATCCTCGTTCTGCTGTAAATAGAAAAAATGAATATTTGAAAACTACAGTAAAACATGGAGCTTCTATCGGTGCAAATGCAACAATAGTTTGTGGTCACGATATTGGTCGTTTTGCTTTTATTGGAGCTGGTGCAGTTGTCACAAAAACTGTTCTCGACTATGCTCTTGTTGTTGGTAATCCTGCCAAACAAACCGGTTGGATGAGCGAGTTTGGACACAGATTGAATTTCGACAAAAATGGAATCGCAATTTGTCCAGAAAGCAAAGAAAAATATATTTTAAAAGAAAATTTAGTTTCAAAACTTTAATATTATGTCTAATTTAAATTTCGCACTAGTTGGTGTTGGGGGTTATATTGCGGTAAGACACGTAAAAGCAATAAAAGACACAGGAAATAATCTTGTAGCTTGTCTCGATCCTTTTGATAGCGTTGGATTTTTGGATTCACACTTCCCAGAAGCCGATTTTTTTCATGAATTTGAGAGATTCGATCGTCATATTTACAAATTGAGCCTTACCGACAAAAAAATTGATTTTGTAAGTATTTGTTCTCCTAACTATTTGCACGATTCTCATATTCGTTTTGCTTTGCGTAATCAGGCAAATGCTATTTGCGAGAAACCATTGGTTTTAAATCCATGGAATATCGACGCATTAAAAGAAATCGAGAAAGAAACAGGAAAAAAGATTTTTAATATTCTTCAACTACGTTTGCATCAATCAATTATTGACCTTAAAAATAAGGTTCAAAACGGACCAAAAGATAAAATTTACGATATCGATTTAGCATATATTACTTCGCGCGGTAAATGGTATCATTATTCGTGGAAAGGCGATATGCAGAAATCTGGTGGTATTGCAACTAACATTGGAGTTCACTTTTTTGATATGCTTAGCTGGATTTTCGGAGAAGTAAAATCAAGTATCGTTCATACCAGCGATAACGAAAAAGCTGCAGGTTTTCTTGAACTCGAAAGAGCCAGAGTGCGTTGGGTGCTTTCAATTGACGAAAATTTACTTCCTGCCGAAATTAGAGCAAAAGGACAAAGAACTTATCGTTCAATAAAAATGGAAAACGAAGAAATCGAATTCAGCGATGGTTTCACAGATCTCCATACAGAAAGCTACAAACACATTTTATCGGGTAAAGGATTTGGTTTAGATGAAGCCCGAAACTCAATTCAAACAGTTTTTGACATTAGAAATGCTGAATCTATAGGCCTAATTGGAGATTATCATCCTTTATTAAAAAAATCATTTTGAAAATTAAAAAAATGATTTATTTTTACATTTTCTATTGTGAAATAAATAACAACAAAACATTAAGATAAATTTATGTACAACTCAATCATTAACAAACAGAAAAAAATTTCCGTCATTGGTTTAGGATATGTTGGATTACCAATAGCATTAGAGTTTGCAAAACAGGTAAAAGTTGTTGGATTTGACATTAAACCAGAGAGAGTAGAGCTGATGAAAAACCGTATTGATCCTAGCAACGAGTTAGTTGCGGAGGACTTTGACGGATGTGATATTTTATTCAGTGCAAATCCTGAAGATTTAAAAGATTGTCATTTCCATATTATTGCGGTTCCTACGCCTATCGATGAACATAATTTGCCAGACTTAACTCCTGTTATTAAAGCTTCTGAAACTGTTGGAAAGATTCTTAAAAAAGGCGACTATGTAGTGTATGAATCTACAGTTTATCCTGGCTGCACCGAAGAAGATTGTGTTCCTGTTCTTGAAAAAATGTCTGGTTTAAAATTCGGCATTGATTTTAAAGTTGGGTTCTCTCCTGAAAGAATTAACCCAGGTGACAAAGTTCATACTCTTACAACAATAGTAAAAGTAACTTCAGGTTGCGATCCTGAGTCTGCTGAAGAAATTGCTAAGACTTACGAAATTATCATTAAAGCAGGTGTTCATCGTGCTAGTTCAATAAAAGTTGCCGAAGCTGCAAAGATTATCGAAAATACTCAGCGTGACGTAAATATTGCGTTAATGAACGAGTTGTCAATTATTTTTGATAGAATGGGAATTAACACTTTCGAGGTTCTCGAAGCTGCTGGTACAAAATGGAATTTTCTTAAATTTATCCCAGGTTTAGTAGGTGGACATTGTATTGGTGTTGACCCTTATTACTTGCTACACAAAGCAAAAGAACTTGGTTACCACGCAAAAATGATTGGATCGGGACGTGCAATAAACGACGGAATGGGACCTTATGTTGCAGGTAAAGTTGTAAAACTAATTATCTCTAAAGGAAAAGAAATTACTACTTCTAGGGTTTTAGTAATGGGAATGACTTTTAAAGAAGATGTTACAGATATTAGAAACTCAAGGGTAATTGATATTATTGAGGAATTAACCAAATATAATGTAAAGGTTGACGTAATTGACCCACATGCTGATCATCACGAAGTAAAAGAAGAATATGGTGTTGAAATGGCTGACAGTCCAAGCGGAAAGTACGATGCGATTATCGTTGCTGTTAATCACAATCCTTACACTACATTAGACGAATCTTATTTTAAAGAAATTTCAACAAATAATGGAATTTTGATTGATATAAAAGGTATTTTCAAAAACAGAATTAAAGATTTGACATATTGGAGTTTATAATCCACTAAATAAGAGAGCGGCATAGAAAACTATGCCGCTTTTATTTTGACATGATTTAAACAACAGTTCCTTTTTTCTGTTTTACAACAAAATATAATGATGAATTTAGCAAAAGAAAATATTTATTCTGTTTTAAAAACAGTTATTCATCCAGAATCTGGAAAAGATATAGCAACAGAAAATATTTTGGAAAGTGTAGATATTTCTGATAAAGAAATTAATATTGTATTGATTTTTGCAAAATCTACCGACCCATTTATTAATTCCATTAAGCGCTCAGTTAAAACATGCTTGGAAGAGAATTTTGGTACAGAACTTATTATCAATATCACTACCAAAGCAAAGCCCAAAGAAAAACTTCAAGCTAAACAAAGCGAAGGAATGGCTGAAGTGAAAAATATTATTGCGATTGCAAGTGGAAAAGGTGGAGTAGGAAAATCTACGGTAACTGTTAATTTAGCTGTTGCTCTTGCTCAAAAAGGGTATAAAGTAGCTGTAATAGATGCAGATATTTATGGCCCGAGCATTCCAAAAATGTTTGGCGTTGAAGGCGAAAAGCCATCAGGAACACATGTGGATGGAAAAGAATTGATTCTTCCTATCGAGAAATTTGGCGTTAAGATGCTTTCTGTTGGATTTTTTGTTAATCCTGCTGATGCTACAATTTGGCGTGGTCCGATGGCTACAGGAGTACTGAAACAGCTTATTCTTCAGGCACAGTGGGGAGAAATAGATTATCTTCTTTTCGACCTGCCTCCAGGAACATCAGATATTCATCTTACTCTTGTTCAAACGGTAGCTGTTACTGCTGCAGTAATTGTTACAACGCCTCAAGAAGTTGCACTAGCCGATGCACGCAAAGGATTAGCAATGTTTAAAGCTAGTGGAATAGAAATTCCTGTGTTGGGAATTGCTGAGAATATGTCGTGGTTTACTCCAGCAGAACTACCGAACAATAAATATTATATTTTTGGTAAAGGAGGAGCGGAAAAGCTAGTTAAAGAATCAAATTCAAAATTATTAGCACAAATTCCTGTTGTTCAGTCAATTTGCGAAAGCGGTGACAGCGGGAAGCCTATTGCATTGCAAATTGATTCTCCGGTTGGAAAAGCATTTGCCGAATTTGCTGATAATCTTGTTAAAGCAGTTGAAAAAAGAAATTTAACTTTGCCTCCGACAAAACAAGTACTTGTAAAATAATAACAAAATAAATTATAGAAAAATGGAAGAAATTGTAAAAAGAATCGAGCAATCAATTAACGAAGTAAGACCATATTTACAGGCCGACGGTGGCGACATTAGTCTTGTTGAGGTTACTCCAGACTTTATTGTAAAAGTAAAGCTTCTAGGTGCGTGCGGCAGCTGTCCATACAGTGTTCAGACTCTTAAATTAGGCGTTGAAGATAAATTAAAAAGAGACGTTCCTGAAGTTAAGGAAGTAGTTTCTGTTTAAATTACGCCTAGAGGCGTTACGCTATGAGGCGTAATGTAAAATAAACTTTTTAAAGAATGGGTCTCCGATAAAATAAATATTACCGGAACGCTCAATAACACCATTATCGAGGAGCACAGATGCTGACTTCTGAACAGTTGAGGAAGCAGAAAGTCTGTGTTTTTTGATATATGCAGATGAGAAAATATTTTCGCCATCGATTGCTAATGCTTTAAGCAATTTTTTTTGCATAATGGATTGACGATCAAATAATTCGAAATAGAAATCCCTTTTTAGAAATATTATTTTGTCTGCACATATTTTTATAATCTCATTACTAATTTGATTATAAGTATTTACAGAGTGTTGCCACACCTCAGAAGCAAGAAGTTGAATGTAATACGGTATATTTCCAGCTTGGCTAATTAACAACAATGCCGATTCTTCTGTAATTATTAAATCATCTTTATCAAATCTCTCTTTTAAATATTGAATAGTGTCTAGTTCTGGCAATGCTCCTAATTGCATTTGAAATGCAGAATTATAAAAAGATCTGTTTTTATTATTAAACATATCGTTCAATAAATGAGTTTTACTTCCTAGGAAAATATATTTTACATTTTGGTGTTGCTGAATGCGACTTCTGAGAAGTGCTTCAAAACCAATACTTTCAAGTTTAGAAACGTCTTGAAATTCATCAAATATTACGATGGTTTTTTGCCCTGGTTCATTGTTTTTTTCTGGTAAGTCAATCAAATCTGCAATCGTTGAGACCGAAACTTTTGTTTCTGTAAATTCTATTCCAAATTCAGGGTTACCAGAATTGTCAAAACTTAGTTTTGGCCTTATTGTTTTCACTAGACTTGCCAAAACCTGAACTAACTTGTTAAGATTTTTCTCTCTTTTTCGAATAGCGTTAATAAAGAGCTCTGCGAAAGATTCAGGAGAATAAATAGGGTAAAAATCAAAATAAATACATCGAAATCCCTGGTTCTCAAGAATATCCATTGCTTTAAAAACCAATGAAGTTTTTCCGTATCTTCTCGGGGCAAACAAAACCAGATTATTACCTCCTTGCAAGGTTGAGACAATCTTTTCAAGTTCTTCTTTTCTGTCAAAAAAGAAGTCTCCTTTTACAATTGTTCCGTAACTAAATGGATTCATACTTATTTTTTTTCAAATTTAAGGAATAAATTGATAAGATATTTAATATTAAATAAAAACATTTAACAGCCTAAACCCATTGCTATTAAAAGAACATATAATTTTTATTGTTAAATTACGCCTAGAGGCGTTACGCCTAGAGGCGTAATTTGGCGAGTTAAAACCGCTTTGATTGTATATGCCAACAGAAAGTTGCAATATTTTTTGACAAACTTTTTTAACTTTGCAAAAAACATCTTGTGGAGAACCTGCGTGATATAGAACATTTTCCCGAATTTGACAATCTGGAGTTTATTGCTTCTCAGGTAGTGGAAGGATTTATTACGGGCTTACATAAAAGTCCTTTTCATGGATTTTCGGTTGAATTCGCGGAACACAGACTCTATAATAAAGGAGAAAGCACTAAGCATATTGACTGGAAACTTTATGCACGAACAGAAAAATTATTTGTAAAGCGATACGAAGAAGAAACCAATCTTCGCGCACAGATTTTTATTGATATTTCTTCATCGATGCTATTTCCATACGAAAGCAAAGGATTTAACAAATTAAGATTCTCGGTTTACTGTGCATCAGCACTTATATACCTTTTGCGTAGGCAGCGCGATGCTGTCGGACTCTCAGCTTATGATGATGAAATAAGATTTCATGCAAATGCAAGATCATCTCAGGTACATATACAGGTTCTTTACAATGAACTCAGAAAGTTTTTAGATCCTAAAAATATCGGATTACAAAAGAAAACCAATACAGCCGAATTAATTCACAATTTATCCGAAATAATTCATAAACGTTCGCTTGTAATAATATTTAGCGATATGTTTACAACCAACGACGAAGAGAGCGAAAGATTATTTTCTGCATTGCAGCACCTTAAATACAATAAGCATGAAGTAATAATATTTCATGTTACCGACAAAAAGATGGAGCAGGAGTTTTCTTTTACAAATCGCCCATATAAGTTTGTTGACCTCGAGTCGGGACAAGTGTTAAAATTAAATCCAAACGAAATACGCGAAACTTATGTTGAGCGAACCGAAAAATTGGTAAAAGAACTTAATACTCGTTGTGGACAATTCGGAATAGATATTATTGAAGCAGATATAAATAAAGGATTTAGCGAAGTTCTTAAACCTTATCTTTTGAAAAGAGCTAGATTTTTTTAAAATAATTTAACCCTTTTCCACAGACTATAATACTCTAAATCTGCGCCAAAACCGGCATAAAACTTTGCTACTCCAGGAATTGAAGACCCTTCAAAATCGAGAATCAAATCTGAATTTGCATTTTGCGAAATAACTTCGCTTACAAGCAGCGCCATTGATTGCTTTTGCTTTCCTTCTTCGGAAGAGACCGGAGTTAAATAATATATACGATTAGAAGTTGAAACCAGAAATACAGCGGCAGTAAGATTGTTCTCGGAGAAATTCGCCAAAATCCGTCCCGAACGACTATCTAATGCTTTGTATATCAGCATTCTCAGAATTTTCACCATTTTTTCATTGATAATTCCTTTATCATTCTTGATTAAAAAATCAATGTATTCTTCTGATGTAATTTCGCAAATTTTATTGTCGCAGGACAGTGTTTTTTTAATATTTCTTTTACAATTAGAACCAAATCGAGATGTAATTCCCTCAAAAGAATCTGTCAATTTCAACACATAATTTGGCCTTAACTTTTCTGCTGGAAGATTAAATGCATTCGACGTGTTAAGCTGAAGATTTGCATACCTGTGTGGAATTGCTTTTAAAAATTGGGTAAATATTTCTTCTGACAATTCATTTTTACTAAAAACGCCAAGCTGCTGACAAAAGTAAGGTTGAATTACATAGCGAATGCCATATTTTCTTTTTTCTGGCAAAGGCATAACATAAGAATAATCTTCTGCCATTAAAATACTCCATTTCGGCGAAACAATATCAAGATACCACGACATTGCATAAACATTACCCGCCGCAGACTTAGAAATACACTTGTCGTATTTTTCAAAATCTATTTCTTTATTTTTGATGTAATTAATCTGCATCGGATAAAATCTGTTTTTATAACGGTAAAAATAATATTTATTTCGCAGCCTGATGCTAGGAACTGAAAAATTGACAAGTTAGTTTTTGAGTAGTATTTAAATGTGCTGCTAGGTTTTTTAAACGCACAAACCACACAAATGCCCAATTGGCCATTAAATGGTAAAGAGGTTGACTTTATTAATCAGCAAGTCAATAATACAAATGCTCGTTAAGAAACCCGGAACTGAAACTATTGCTAACACCATGCGATTCCGAAAGTATTTAATAAATCATATCTTTGTAAAACAGAAAATGTAATAAATAATTAAAAAATTAACATGTAAATGTTTGTATATCAAAAAAAATTATTTAACTTGGCACTTTCAAATGTATAAAATAAAAAGCTGTTGTTTGCTGGGGGGGGGCAGAATGTATTATTATTATTGCAGCAGCTTGATTTTAACATTAAAAACAGTATAACATTAAACCAATATTTATGAAAAACCTAAAACTATTTTTAACCCTCACAGTGCTAATTTACTGTGCAAAACTGTTTTCGCAAGAAAGCATTGTGTTTGATAAACAATATTTGTTTGATGAGCAGATAATA
>JBBQCZ010000059.1:0-21258 GCA_038319215.1 Bacteroidales bacterium
AAGGCGTTGCTTCTCTATTAAGAGGAGACAAACTTTCGCTAGAACCAGAAGGATTGTCGAGAAAGAAAAGACATAAGTAGGGAGTTTGGCCCTTCGACTGCTTCGTCCGCCAGTTGGCGGATCAGCAACCGAAGCTCAGGAACCAGATAGAGATTTGTCCGCCGCGGCGGATGGAGCTTGTATTTTGTGATTTAGAGTTTATAATTTATCTTTAGATTGTGCCTTTTATTAATGATATATTAAACTACAGAAGTCTTTCAATTGTTGGTATGGAGAAAAATACTGGCAAAACGGAATGTCTTAACTATATCATTAAACGACTTAAAGATTTTGATAAAAAAATAGCAATTACTTCGATAGGCATTGATGGTGAAAGCGTTGATCAGGTTACAGAAACGCCAAAGCCAGAAATCGAAATATCTGAAGGTGTTGTATTTGTAACTTCTGAAAAGCATTATAAACAAAGAAATCTAACATCCGAAATTCTAAATATATCTGATAGGCAAACAGCATTGGGACGATTGGTTACAGCTAGAGCGAAAGATACTGGCAAAGTAATTTTTTCTGGTCCATCTGATACAATTTGGTTAAAAAGCCTGATTGCAGAAATGCCAAACTACAACATCAACACAATTCTTGTTGATGGGGCATTATCTCGCAAAAGCTTGGGCTCGCCATCTGTAACCGAAAGTATGATACTCACGACAGGCGCAGCTCTTTCGGCAAACATAAATGGACTTGTAAAAAAGACAGCCTTTGTTTATAAACTTATAAATCTTGAAAAATTCGAATCATCTGTAAACGATTATCTTCTATCAAAGGAAACCGGACTTTGGGCGATTGGTGAAAACAACATCATCCACGATTTAAATATTAAGTCCACTCTCCTACTTGAAAAATCGAAGGACAAACTCTACGAATTTGGATCAACAATTTTTGTTAGTGGTATTGTTACAGATAAATTACTAGACATATTAAGAATTCAAGAAAATATTGATAAAACAACTATTATAGTTAAAGATTTTACTAAAATTTTTGTTTCACCCGAAAAATACGCTGCATATATTAATAAAGGAGGAAAAATTAAAGTTCTGCTAAAAACAAAGCTAATCGCAGTATGCGTGAATCCTGTGTCACCTGAAGGATACATACTCGACTCCAAAAAGTTGTGCAGCGAATTAAATAAAAGTCTCGGAATCCCAGTTTATGACATAAAAACAGAATGCCTGTGAAAACATTCAGACAACATATTAACGAAGTGAGCGGACTAAGATTTATTTACGAAAATCTTCAGTTAAATTCAAGTATTGGCCGTAACAGATTACTTAATTCTGCTTTTTTAGTCAAAGAGTTTGAACTTAAACTCGCTTATGAAAATCTTGCCGAAACTGTTGCTTTTGTAGAGAATAAAAAGAATTCAGATTCGCTTATAAAAATTGCTCATCTGTTGTATGAAATAAATGATATTAGTTCAACAATCAAAAACCTTCAAACAGCAAGAATTTTAGATGATATTGAACTGTTTGAAATAAAGAAATTTAGTCTCATTTCGCAAAGTATAAACGAGGTTTTACAGAAATCAGGTTTTTATCAAATTTTATTACACGATTTAACCGATGTTATAGACATTCTGGATCCTGAAAAAACGAGAATCCCATCATTTTACATTTATTCTGATTATGATGTTGAACTTGCAAAACTCCGTAAACTGAAGAATTCCACATCCAATTCTGCTGAGGCCGAAAAACTATTTCAGGATTGTATCGAAATTGAAGACAGAGTACGTACTGAATTATCAAAAAAACTTGCGAAGTTTGCAACAAATCTTGCATATAATCTAACACAAGTTGCAAATCTCGACATCTTAATAGCAAAGGCGACTATGGCTGTTGAAAATGGATTTTGCGAACCAAAAATTTCGACAGACAAAACCACATACAGCTCAATTTTCAACCCACAGATAAAACATAGGTTAAATGAGCAAAATAAAGATTTTCAGGCCGTGGACATTAGTTTTGGAGATTCTCCAATATTGATTACTGGAGCCAATATGTCGGGTAAAACGGTTTTGCTTAAAACTCTTGCTCTATGTCAATATATGTTTCAATTTGGATTCTATGTCCCTGCAACCAAAGCTGAAATAAAACCTGTAGATGAAATTATTTTAAGCGTTGGCGACAATCAAAATGAAATGAATGGGCTTTCATCATTTGCAGTGGAGATGTTAAATATTAACAGAATTATCATCGATGCAAAATCAGGAAAAACCATTCTCGCACTGGTAGATGAACTTGCACGAACTACAAATCCTGAAGAAGGCAAAGCAATTGTAAACGCATTTATCGAAATGATGACTGAGTTAAAAGTAAGAAGTTTGATTACTACTCATTACAGCGGCGTAGGAAAAGAATGTCAGCATTTAAGAGTTAAAGGTTTGCAAATTGGAGACGGAATCGAAAAAATAAATGTGGAAAACATTAATAATTATATGGATTATTCACTAATAGAAACTACATCTGATAAGGTTCCGGCAGAAGCAATTCGAATTGCAGAAATACTTAATATTGACAGTGAATTTATCAGCAAAACAAAAAGTAAACTGAAAGCATAACATCTAAGCTTTTTCCAAATACATTTCAAAAAAATATGGTTAACTAATGATGCATTTTACACATGTATTCTACATATTTTAATAATCAAAAATAACTGAACCACTACTTTAACTACCATTTTTTACCACTTAAAGTAGTCGTTCAATTTTACAAATACTAGCTATAATACTAATATACAGCACTTTACGTCAATCTTAAAATAAACTTTCTATTTCAATTTCGTTTTCAACTATTGCAAGGCTATTTTTGATAATGTTCCAAATGTAGCAATACGAATAACAGAGGTCAATCAGCTTAAATATATCTAAGCCAATATTATTTTTTGTAGATACTTATGCCAAACGTATGAATATGCTCTATTAAATCCAGATTAGTTATTGATTCAAAATTTATTATGTCGAATTTGTATGGCATTAGGCTTTCTTCGTTTAATTTTAAGCTAATTTCATTTGTGACTAAGTGTGAAATTTTCTAGCCCTTTATTACAATATCCACATCACTGCCTTTTTTAAAATTACCAATAGCACGACTACCAAAAATTAGTGATTCATTTACTTCTGCAAAACTTGATATCACAGCAATAATTTCTTCCAAATGCTTGTCAGATAGTCCGAACATATTTTAAAGTTTTTTTCTCATGGTTTCATATAAATTTTCAAGCAAACGGAAATAATCTCTGCGAATTAAAGAATCAATAATCATAGCTGTTTTTTCTTCATAGATTTGAGTAGTAAGATTTCTATCAACTAAAGCTTTCAACCATAGTTCGCCATCTAAAATAATTTCGGTCTCAAATGATTTTTTTATAGCATCACGAGGACTCTTAATCTCAGTAAATCCTTGTTCTTCGAGATAGTCTTTCATTAGTTTCCATCCTAATTCAAAACTTATTTCAAAAAATTGAATAATTCCAGCACGTTGAGTAACATCAGGGTTCTCTATTTCTAATGCATTTTTCAACAATTTGAACGAACCTTCAAAATTTTGAAATCTTTGTTGCCAACGAGAATTTTGAGTTATTTCCATTTACTGTTTTTTAATATTCATGACTTAGCAAATCTAATAAAAACATTGAAGTCAAGCTAAAGTAAAAAATTCGCTAACAACAATTTTACAATTTTATAATATTGCATTAGTTTCAAATATATTTCTATTCTTTTCCAAAACTTAAATATTCTTTATATCTTTGAAAAACAAAAAATGGTTTTACAGTCATTGTTAAAATGTCAGACATGAATAAAATTATATTAGTAACGTTCCTTGTACTGTTTTGTGCGTATTCGGGATTTTCACAAAAAGTAGTTACTGGCAATTCGCAAGCTTCGCAGGTAAAAATGGAACCTCAATACAAATTTACAATGCCACCAGATTTATATGTAAACATGGAGTTTACTGATGATAATGGCAATGGAATTATCGAAGCCGAAGAGAATGCAATTTTGAAATTAGAAATTATCAATAAAGGCTCTGGTTCTGCGCAAGGAATGAGCGTAAAACTTACATCTCTAAATTATGATCCAAACTTTATTATTGGGGACGAAATTTATATTCGAAGCATTGAGCCTGGTAAATCGAAAACAATTAAAATCCCGCTATCAGCACATTTTAATGTAAAAACAAACGAACATAAAATTCAAATTAATGTAAAAGAGAATTTCGGTTATGATATGGATCCTGCAACTTTGATTTTAAACACTCTAGAGTATCAAAAACCACAAATTGTATTCTCTGGGATGGATATTTTTGATCAAGGCGAAGGCACGCTTTCGATTGTTGCAGATGGTCAACTACAAGCTGGCGAAATGATTAAAGCCAAATTTGTAATTCAGAATATTGGAAATAATATTGCAGAAAAGGTAACATATAAAATTGTATCGAAAGATATAAACATTGTAATCAAAGATGAACTTGACAGTATTAGCAACATGGCTACAGGAAATCTTGGAAATATGGGAATTGGCGAAGTAAAAGAGATTTGGGTAACTATTAGTCCAAACAAACGTGTAGATTATAGCGGTAATTTGCCATTGTTTTTGACTGTTACAGATTTAAAAGGTAAAGGAAATCTCACAGAACAACAACTGCCTCTTGCATTAAACCAACGTCCACCAAAAACTGAAACGCTTACTGTTAAAGCAGATTTTGAAAAAATGAAACAACAGGTTGCAAGGTTTGAGTATAAATCGGACAAATACACTTCAAATATTGCAGTTCGAAATGTTGATGCTGTGCCAGTTTGCAAAAATAAACGAAAAAATGCAGTTGCAATTGTTATTGGAGTCGAAAAATATCAAAACATCCCTTATGCTCCTTATGCTGCAAGAGATGCCGAAATTATGTCGAGATACTTTAAAGATGCTTTTGGAATCGATAATGTTTTGACTTATACAGACGAGGAAGTTTCGGGTTTCTTTTTTATTAGCATGTTTGATGATAAAACCGGAAAACTAATGAAAATGATAAATCCAGGCGAAACAGAAGTTTTTATTTATTATTCGGGACATGGAATTCCTGAAAAAGATGGAAATGATGTTTATCTTTTCCCATCGGACGGAAATCTAGAGCAGTTGGATTTAATGGGATATAGTTTGAATAAACTTTACAAAAACTTAGATTTAATAGGTGCAAAAAGCGTTACTGTATTTCTCGATGCTTGTTTTGCAGGTACTTCGCGCGCAACCGAATCTCAAATTACCGAAAACATGACTTTCACCAAAGGAACTATCATAAAACCGCGACTTGTGCAACCTTGGGTAACAAATCCTAATTTTAGAGTTTTTGCATCATCAAAAGACGAGCAAACGTCTCTAGGTTTTGATGTTAGTGGAACAGGTTTATTTACCTATTTTCTGGCAACTGGGCTTCAAGGTGACGCAGATATTAATGGCGATAAAATAATTTCGGCAACAGAGTTAAAGAATTTTGTTACCGACAAAGTTGTCGAAACATCAACAAGAATTAGAGGTGAGCAAACTCCACAGTTCTATGGAAATGAGGACTTTAACATTATTGAGTTTTAACAAAATAGCGAAATAGTACTATGAATAAAATAAAGCAACATATCTTTTTCCTCATCATATTTTTGCTTGCCGCTGTGGGCGTTTATTCCCAAAACATTCGCAAAACGCAATTCAAAATTGAAGGAAACCTTATATTCGTAAATTATAATCTGTATTTGCCATTAGGAAAAACTGCTGATGTTGAATTATATTATAGTACAAACGGAGGTGCAACATTTGCAGGACCGCTTAAATTTGTTAGCGGTGATGTTGGAGAAATTGAAATTGGTGGCGACAAAACTATAACTTGGGATGTGTTTGAAGAATGTCGATCACTTGAAGGAAATCTAATGTTTCAGGTTAGAGCAAATACTATTATGCAAACTGTACCACAGAATTTTTTTGCAGCTTACAATATTTCCGGTTCGTCGGCTTATGGTTTAACGATTGGAATACTTGGCAAATGGGGTTTGTATGCAAGAATAAAAAGCAACGGACAATATTTTCAAACTAAATATACGGCTAGCACCAATGCAATTTCCAATTACGATGGAACTGGATATTACACTTTTACCGATAAAATTAAACGTAGCCGATATGGTATTACTGCTGGATACATGCAAAATGTGAGAGGCAATTTATTTATATATGCAGGCGCAGGTTATGGCGAAAGAGCTGTATTGTGGAATGCCGAAGAATTTGCTTACGAAAACAATGAGAAAATCAGCGATTTGTGGGCTGAAAACACCATCAATACATTTAAAGGAGCCGAACTCGAAGCCGGATTATTTTACAAATATAAAATGATGAACTTTTCGATTGGCTGCAATCTTATAGATTTTAATTTCTACGAAATAAATGCTGGTGTCGGGATTAATCTTAATTCAAAATTAAAAAAATGAAGACATTAAAAATACACATAATAATAGCAATAATTTTTACCACACTTATTGCAGGACTTACCACCTGTGCGAAGTTTGACGCAGAACCACCAGTGGGAACAGAAATTAGACCTACATATAAAAGCGGAGTTACAACACTTGATGTTACTCTAATAACCACGGAATCTGCAAAAAGTGGTGGAAATGTAAGTTTCGCTGGTAGCGATAGTGTTGCTGAAAAAGGAATTTGTTATGGAACAGTCGAAAATCCAACAATTGACAGCTACAAAATTTCAAGCGGTGTCGGCATAGGAGAATTTATAAGCAATATTACTGGGTTAATTGAAAATACAACTTATTACGTTAGAGCCTATGCAATAAGTGGAGCTGGAGTAAGTTATGGAGAGCAAATAATTTTTAGAACTCTACCAATTACAACTGCGACTGTTGAAACATTACTGATTACAGAAATTACTTATAACTCAGCGACTTGCAATGCTAATATTTGTCTTGATGGAGGTATGGAAGTTACGTCACGTGGGATTTGCTGGGGAATTGCTTCAAATCCAACGACAGCAGATTTTCAAATCGAAAATGGAATTGGAACAGGTACATTTACTGGTAATTTAACTGGATTAGCTCCAAATCAACAATATTACGTCAGAGCTTTTGCGACAAATGGCAAAGGAACTGCTTATGGAAATCAGTTGACATTTACAACTGATTATTTAAATTGTGGTACACTTACGGATGCTGATGGAAATATTTATAAAACTGTGACAATTGGCACACAGTGTTGGATGGCAGAAAATCTTAAAACAACAGTTTATAAAAATGGAAGCGAAATCGTAAATGTAACAGATAATGTTGAATGGGGAAGCCTAAGTTCTGGTGCCGTGTGCAATTACAACAACAATGTGGGCAATAGCAACACTTACGGCAAGTTATACAATTGGTATGCTGTAGCTGATGCAAATGG
The DNA here is from genome assembly GCA_038319215.1 of Bacteroidales bacterium. Lineage (GTDB taxonomy): Bacteria > Bacteroidota > Bacteroidia > Bacteroidales > ML635J-15 > Bact-19. The sequence goes on from JBBQCZ010000059.1 coordinate 7,472, forward strand.
ATTATGTCCTAATGGTTGGAAAGTACCAAGTGATGCAGATTGGAAGACCCTAGAAATACAACTTGGAATGTCACAAGCACAAGCAGATGAAACTGGATGGAGAGGCATAAATGAAGGAGGCAAATTGAAAGAATATGGTAATGTGCATTGGAACTTTCCCAATATTGGGGCAAATAACGAAACTGGTTATACTGCAATACCCTCAGGCTATAGACAACCTGATGGAGAATATTTCAATTTGGGAGGGTCTGTAAACTATTGGATAACAGATGAATCAGGAGTTATCGCAAATTACAGAAGCCTTTATTCTGACAATAGTGCAATATACAGAAATGCCACCAGTAAAAATAGTGGATTTGCTGTAAGGTGTGTAAAAGAATAAGTTTCTATTGTTTTTTGCAACGAACAGTATACCCTTGCCATTTGTAGCCCATTAATCCAACATCTAGCACGCCAGAGTTATTACCTATATAAGCAAGATGAGTAGTATTATCGCCACTTTCATAAGTTGTCCACCAAAGACTTGAGTTTCCGATAGTGTTACTTTCACCATAATATCCCCCTGCAGCCTTTGCATTAAATCCAGTGGAATTATTTAATGCTGGATTATTACCGACTGCACAATCTGTAGTTGATGTATTCCAAGTAGTTTGAGATGCTATAGATTTAGCAACATTCTCAGTTATTGAGCCACAATAATAGTTATTGTCGGACAAATAGGTTTTAAAAATCTGCCATTCGTTTTCTGAAGGTACTCCCCAACCATTTGGACATGCTGTATACTGGGCTGATTGCCAATTATATAAAGCTCCATATAATTGGTAATTTTCTGTTGCTTTTGCTTCATTAATATCTGTTCCAAAATACTCAGCGACATGATAGTATGGAGTGTATCTATTATCTCCAGTTCCACCTATATATGGTAAGTACCTTGAATTTTCAGCGAACCAACATTGATCACCAATTTGAACAGTTGGGTAATTGTATTCATGATAAGTTACAGTATCTCCGCAATTAACAAAAATACAATCTGTTGTATGAGAATTTAATGTAAGAACTTCCGATGCACCACATTCGTTGTATGCCCAGACATATAGTACAAATGGATTATAGCATCTGAGATTCGTTTGATTTAAAAAGTTATTTGAGCCAATATCAATTGCTGTGTAATAGTTATTTATAGTGTTGTATTTATATCCTATTGTATTTTCACTTGCAGTCCAATTCCACAAAATATTATATTCTGCGGGTATGTGAGTTGCGGCAATAGGTGTTTCGGGTACTGTTTTAATTGTCAATTCTAATGTGGCACAAGGAGTTATATTACACTCACCCTCAGCTCTGACATAATAGTTAACAGATAATAAAGGGTCAACAATCATACTTAATCCAGTACCAATATAATTTGTACCACAAGCTCCAGAATACCAAATCCAATTAGCATCTTGTCCCAGTGCCCCACCGTTTACATATAAAGTGGTAGTTTGTCCTAAGCAAACGTCAGTGTTCCCGTTAATTCCAATAGCAGCAATTGATGACAGCTTAAGAGTTACAGTTGTCTGAGTTGCAGCGGTGCAACCATTCATGTCAGTGACGGTAACAGAATAAATTCCACTGGCATTCTCTGTTACATTACTAATAATAGGATTTTGTATTGAAGTTGAAAAACCATTTGGTCCAGTCCAATTCCAACTCACGCCTTCGTTTACAGATAAATTCAAAGATTGTCCAGCGCAAATCGGACTGTTATTACTAGCTAACGGATTTGGATTCGGTAAAATAGTAATAGTTAAATCTTCACAAATTGTTGTATTGCAATCTCCCTCTGCTCTAGCGTAAAAATTAGTTTCTGTCGCCGGAGCCACATTAATGCTTTCGCCAATGTCAATAAAATTTGTACCACAAGATCCTGAATACCAATACCAATTTGCATTTGTACCAAGTGAGCCCCCCTCCACACTAATTGTCGTATTATAAGATTGACAGACTCCTGAATCTCCTACTAATTGTGAAGGAGCTATAGAAAGTGTTTTAACTGTAATATCAGATTGTGTGGTCCCAGTACATCCATTTTCATCGGTGACTGTAATATTATACGTGCCAGCATTTAGAGTTTGAATGTTATTTATTATTGAATTTTGTTCAATATTTTGAAAGTCATTCGGACCAGTCCAAACCCATGACACACCTTCTTCAACAGACAATTCCAATATTCCTTCTTCGCAAACAGGACTGTTGCTATTAATTATCGGGATAGGATTTTGATTAACAATTAACTCAAGCTGTTTGCATTCGGTAGTATTACATTCTCCAATCGCTTTCACAAAATAATTGGTAGTAATTGAAGGGCTTAGGTTAATGCTTGTCCCATTTCCAATAGAAATCTCATCGCAATCATCTTCATACCAATACCAATCCGCATTTAATCCTAGTGAGCCACCAGAAATAACAAATTCTGAACTCTGTCCGTTGCAAATTGAAGTTATACCTTGAATTTCATCTGGCGCAATCGAAATGCTCCTTACTGCAATTGATAAAATACTTTCTAAACTTGCACCACAATCATTAACTGCTTTCACAGTAATTTGACCTTGAGTTACACCAGCAATTACAATAATTGAATTACTACCTTGACCAGAAATTATTTCCCAACCTGTTGGGAGTGTCCAGTCAAAATTGACTCCTTGGATTTCATTAACTTCATATATCAAACCAGAACTTAAAGCACAAATATTAGTTTCTCCAATAATATTATCTGGTTGAGCAGGCATAGAGTTTCCGATACTAAAAATATAATCTTTGCTAATAGTTGCAAAGTCAGTAATTTCTGTGTAACTAAAATTGGCAACACCTGATGAAATGAACCCCGTAAATTTTAATTCATCACCTAATAATAAAGTAAAACCAATCGTTGATATACCTTTATTCTGCATTTTTTCTGAGGACAAACCAATATAATTTAGATTGGAGTTAAAACTCTGGTTATCGCCAACTTTAATCATTTTTATTCTACCCTGATATTTTGAAGAAAAAACAGATAGAAAATAGTTTCCAGAAATAGCAGTTTGAAATTCAAAATTATGTAATCCACGTTCAAGAATTTTGTTATATCCTGAAATATTACGACCAGTAACATCAACAATATTCATGTTATAAAAATCTTGTTCGGGAACAAACATTTCGATTTTCGTTGAAACATCAAAAGGATTTGGATAGTTTTGAGAAATATAAAAACCGTTTTGTGAATATTCATAAGAGTCTATTTTATCGTAAACAAGATTTAAAACTGTATCAGGATAATAGAGAACAGTGTCACAACCTTTAGTTATATTTTCAATTAAAATGCTATCTAATGGCTGGTAAGAACAACCAAACTCAGATGTAAATCTTAATGTTATTTGCTGAGCTGAAAGTATAGTGCAAAAAGATAAAAAGACAAACAGTATTTTGATTTTTCTTCTCATTATAAATAAATTAAATATGCAGATGGTCTTAAATGACAAAAAACAATACGATAATTAACAAAACTAATGAAAATTTAATTAGAAAAGCTTAAAATGATGAAAAATTCTTTAGTCTTTCACACGATCTGATTTGCAATTCGAGAATATTTCCCTACATTGATCGTATTGTCAAAGATTTTTTAAGAAATTGTATTTAAAAAGTGATTCATTATGAGTTTTATTTTGTAGTTTTGTGAAAACAGTAGAGTTTAGCATTAGTGCAATAATAAAATATAAATGTGATGGTTCATTGAATATCCGCACTCCACATAGCTGTAACCATTGTGTAATTTAAAAGAATCAAAGTGTACGAATTAGAAAAACAAGAGATTTTATCATTAAGTAAAGACCTGGGAGAAACTGCTATTGATAGTTTGTTAAATGATGGGATATTCAAGGATATTCCATTTATTGGCGCTGGTATATCAGTTGTTAAATTGATAAAATCAGCATCCGATAGAATTCTCCTATCAAAAATAATTTGTTTCATTAACGAGCTTAACCTTAAGAATCAAGATGAGATTGATGAATTTAAAGAAAAATATTTTAAGGATAGCGATTATAACCAAATTGGCTCCAAAGTATTACTTATTTTAGAAAGAGCGGACAACATAACTAAAATAAAATGGCTAGCAAAGAGCTTAAGACTTTTTGTTGATAGAGGCCTTGACAAACAACAATTCCTTAGAATATCATCAATAATAAATTCTGCATATACAGAAGATGTTAAGCAAATAATGATTTTCGACAAAAGGAAAGAAATAACTTCTCATAATGATTTAATTGAAACCTACATATTAGATCATTTATTTTCAATTGGGCTGCTTGAAAATCATGGGTTTGATGGAGGAGATGCTGCAGGCTTAAATTCTGGAACAATTTATACTCTAAACAATTTTGGGAAAATTATAAAAGAAAAGATAATATAATCAACCCTAAACACCCTCCAAATCTTCACTCCGTTCAAAAATTTCATTTTCGATTTCAAAAGTGTTATCATCTAAAATATACAACAATGTTCTATTACCAAAAGTTTTAGATTGCATTATCAGAACATTACCACGTCCAATACTATCTTCGCCACAATATGAAATTGGAAACCCTTCAAAGTTTTTACTTTTAACGAGTTCTTCATCAAAATAAAGATAATCGTCACCAGAATTCCAGACAAATTCAATTAGTTTTCCAGAGTTCTTTTCTTTCCAAATACCATGAAAATATCTACTTATCATATTTTGCATTTTTTACTAAATTAAGATCTTGTTCTATGCTTTCAATTTTTATAGTCCAAGAAATTGTTTTCAATCTTACTTTAATTCTTCTTAATGATTCCAATATCGCCCTTTCTTCGGAAAATTCTCTGTAAACCAAATTTTTAAAGTCACCGTTAAATCCGAGGAGGATCGTGTGATTGTGGCTTTTAATCCAGGCTTTCTAAAATGTTTTTTGCCCAATCGTTTGTAATTGAATACTTTTTTAGTAGTTTCCCATTTGTAGTTCTGAAGAGGAAAATTGGTTCGCCAAACTCATTTGTATTTGCATTCGCTTTCTTTCAAAACCTGCGCAACAGTCCTATCGAGTTGTTCATAAAACAACTGGTCGCATTTTATGGCATTTGCTTTTGCTTCCTCCGCAACTTCTTTCATTAATTGATGCAATTGCTCTTCGCTGGGCTCTTCGTTGCTATTAAAACTGTATTCCATTAAATCAGACATTGTATGTTTTTTTGTAAAGATACAAAATTTTCGGTTCGATATTTTTAAATATTTGCCCTCTTTCACCACAAAGTAAAATCGCCAGCTCTCCAAAAACAGTTTGTTCGGGTTTGTATTTGTGATGCCAGTGTAATATAGCAAGATTGTTATAATCTTTAAATGTCAAATTTCTTAAGCAGAAAACTTGACATTTATTCAATTTCCCAAATGGAATTTGCTTTAATCTCCGATTGCCTGTGACTTAATACCATAATTATTGACTACTTGAGATTTTGCAATAAAAATGGTACTAATTGGAAATGATATGTACCGAACCACTACTTTAACTATCATTTTTTACCACTTAAAGTAGTGGTTCAATTTTACAAACAACAGCTATATTGCTAATTTACAACAACTTACATCAATCTACAAATAAACTTTCTATTTTAATTTCGTTTTCAACTATTGCAAGACTGTACGAATTTTGCTTTAGCCCAAATGTGGTAATAAAAGTGATTCCAATTCCTTTTCGAGTAGCGTTTTCTTCTTTAAAAGAACTAATTTTTTTCTGTAGCTTTGCGAAGTATGATTTATCTATGCTGAACGGAGAATTATAAAATTTCATTTCACAAAGATTAATTCTGTTGTCGTCACGATCAATAATCAAATCTATTTGCGCATCGGCAGAAGACCACGAAGAATTAACCGAATAAACTTGTCCAATGCCAAGCGCATCTTTAATTTGCTTTACATGCTTAAGGCAAACTGTCTCAAATGCAAATCCAGCCCAACTGACAGAAGTTTGTTTGGAAAACAATTTATTCCAAGTTCCCGCTCCCTGATTTTTGTAATCATCAATAAATTTAAAATAGAATCTGCAATACTCATCAGAAAGACGAAATAATGAGCCTCTGTTCTTCTTACCAAATGGTGTATATTGAGAAACAAATCCAGATTCGATCAACTCTTGCAATACATTTGAGGTAAAACCAGACTGCTGTAACTTGCATTTTTTAAGCAGGACATCGCGAGTAACTCCTTTACGATTAGAGGCCAAAGACTTTACCATCAACTTGTGAGTATCAGAATTTGAAAACAGCGATTTAAAAACAGCTTCAAACTCGCCAACTAAACCACCACCAGGTTCAAAGCAAAGAATATCAATTATTTGAGCAACGCTTTTTCCTTTAGGAACTAGCTCAAGATAATGCGGAATGCCGCCAATCGCCATATATAGACTTACAATATCGTAATATTCAAGCTTTATTCCTCGACTGCGAAGAAATAAGGCTGTCTCATAAAGATTAAACGCTTCGAGTCTTATCTTGCATGTTAATCTATTGTGCAAACCGCCTTTATTATTAACAACATTCCTAATCATAAACGAAGCCGATGACCCACAAATTACAACTATCAAATCGTTGCGAGTGGCACAGTATGCATTCCAGAAATTCTCGAACCACATTAAAAAACCAGATCGTGCCGTCGCTATCCATGGAAACTCATCAATAAATACAACTTTCTTTTCCTTCGATTTAATGCCATCAAGATATTCCTTTAACATTGAAAACGCAGAAAACCAATCTGTGGGAACAGATTTTTTTGCAGATTTCTTGTGGCCAGACAACAACTGATTGTGAAAATTGCGAAGCTGATCCTTCATTGAACCATTATGCAATCCAGTAATACTGAAAACAATATTCTTTTTGTAAACTTCCCGCACCAGAAATGTTTTACCAACACGACGACGACCATACACAGCTACCAATTCTGATTTTTCAGAAGTCAAAATCTCTGTAAGCCTGTTATACTCAGCCTCTATGGAATTTTGTAATATAAATCGTATCTTTTGCGCCGACTCTTCTTCAAAAAATCTTTCCATAGCTACTACTATGCAAAGATTTTTTTCATTGATTAGTCACAAAATCTACTATTTTCTAAATAAAAAATTCCATAGAGGTTGAGTATAATCTCACGATTACGACCAATTACTTTCATGCAACAAATATTACGAACTACTACTTTAACTACATTTTTTCACCACTTAAAGTAGTGGTTCAATATCAATAATATTTTACAAATATAACTGAAATACTACTTTAAGTCAAGTAATTTTACACTTAAAGTAGTCGTTCAATTTCAACATCCTCACAATAACATTGCTGCGCAACAGTTTTCAAAATTAGACAAGAAATTTTTATTTTTTTTATAACAAACAATTAAATTAAGGAAATAAATTTATATCAATAAACATTTTGGCAAAAAAGATTACAATAAATGGTATTAAGCTATCCTCAAAAACCTACTATTTATCATATTGTTTTTATGCAGGTTTTTTCTTATTTTTGCACGAGTAAGACTAAATCGAAAGCTTAAATTAAATCAGGCATATTTATTCGAGCCTCCAAAGTTTTAACCTTAGCCTTATCCAATAGTTTTATGTAATTAATAAACAAAAATGAGAACGAGCAAGTTAGGACTGGATTTTAAGAAAGTAGAAGAGGCAAAGCAGATATCCGGAAAGATTGCAGCAGAAGTGCAAAAATTTGTTGACAACTATTCAACTGTAGCTGTTGAGCGTACTTTGTGCAGACTTATAGGAATTGATGGAGTTGACAGCAATGATGTACCATTACCAAATGTTGTTGTTGATCAAATTCACGAAAATGGAGTGCTTAGTGAAGGGGTTTTATTTTACCTAGGCAATGCAATGTTGGAAACAGGTTTAGCGCCTCAGCAGATTGCCGAGAAAATGGTATCTAAAGAAATTGAGATTACCAAAATTAAAATTCACGATAAAGTTAAAATTGAGAAAGCAATGATGCCAATTATTAAGGCGTCAGTTGAACGAATTAGAAACAATGTAAATAAACGCAACGACTATCTTAAGAATCTAGGAGAAGGACCAAAACCATATCTTTATGTTATTGTTGCAACTGGGAATATATACGAAGATGTAGTTCAAGCTCAGGCTGCTGCTCGTCAGGGTGCTGATATTATTGCAGTGATTCGCACAACAGGTCAAAGTCTTCTCGATTATGTTCCTTATGGAGCTACAACCGAAGGTTTTGGTGGAACTTACGCTACTCAGGAAAATTTCCGCATTATGCGTGCAGCTCTCGATGAAGTTGGTGTCGAAGTTGGCAAATACATTCGTCTGTGCAACTACTGCTCAGGATTATGTATGCCAGAAATTGCAGCTATGGGTGCATTAGAGCGTTTAGACGTAATGCTAAATGATGCTCTTTATGGAATATTATTCCGTGATATAAATCCACAACGTACAATAGTTGACCAATATTTTTCGAGAATTATAAATGGATTTGCAGGGGTAATAATAAATACTGGCGAAGATAATTATCTTACTACTGCCGACGCTTTTGATGAAGCGCATACGGTTCTTGCTTCGGATTTAATTAACGAACAGTTAGCTTTGCTTGCAGGAATGCCAGAAGAGCAAATGGGACTTGGTCATGCATTTGAAATGACTCCAGATTTAGAAAATGGATTTCTTTTCGAACTAGCTCAGGCTCAAATGACACGAGAAATATTTCCAAAAGCGCCTTTAAAATACATGCCTCCAACAAAATTTATGACAGGAAATATCTTTAGAGGACAAATTCAGAATGCTCTTTTCAACGAAATTTCTATCTGGACAGGACAAGGAATTCAGCTTCTAGGTATGATTACAGAGGCGGTTCACACTCCGTTTATGTCGGACAGATATTTAGCAATAGATAATGCCAAATACATTTTCAATAATATGAAAAATATTGGCGATGAAGTTGAATTTAAGAAAGATGGTATTATTCAGCTCAGAGCTCAAAAAGTTTTGGATGATGCATATAATCTTGTGAGCAAAATCGAAAAAGAAGGTTTGTTTGATGCTTTAGAAAAAGGGATGTTTGCTGATATAAAACGTTCAAAAACAGGCGGTAAGGGTTTAGCTGGTGTTGTAGCAAAATCTGAAAATTACTTTAACCCGTTTATCGAACTAATGAAAGGAGGAAATAACTAATGAGTGGTGGATTATATTCAATGGATCAGCATGATTTCGATCAGGCGCTAGATTTAAAAAAGGTTAAACCTTACGGAGATACAATGAACGACGGTAAAGTCCAAATGAGCTTTACTTTGCCAGTTCCATGCAATGATGAAGCAATTGAGGCTGCCAAGCAACTAATGAAGAAAATGGGTTTTGAAAATCCTCAAGTTGTTTATTATCATGAATTAACTAAAGGATTTACGTTCTTTAATTGCTATGGAAACTGTACTCACAATGTAGATTTTACATCTATTCATGTTCCAAAAGTTGAAGCAACAGCAATGGACATGAAAGAAACAGATACTTATATAAAAGAAAATATCGGCCGCAAACTGATAGTTGTTGGTGCAAGTACTGGAACAGATGCTCACACAGTGGGTATTGATGCAATCATGAATATGAAAGGATATGCAGGACATTATGGAATTGAAAGATATGAAATGTTCGAAGCTTTAAATATGGGATCTCAAGTTCCAAACGAAGAATTTATTGCAAAAGCAATTGAATTAAAAGCAGACGCACTTCTTGTTTCGCAAACTGTTACTCAAAAAGATGTACATATTAAAAATCTCGTTGAGCTAGTAGAAATGATGGAGGCCGAAGGATTGCGCGACAAAATGATTTTAATTTGCGGTGGACCACGAATATCTCATGAGCTTGCAAAAGAATTGGGTTATGATGCAGGATTTAGCATGAATTCTTATGCTGACGATGTTGCAAGTTATATTGCTCAGGAAATGAATAGACGATTAAACAAATAAAAATCTACTAATATGGACAAAAACGAAGTAAGAGAAGTTATCGCCAGGCGAGTTGCTCTTGAGCTAAAAGACGGCGATGTAGTAAATCTTGGAATCGGTCTTCCAACTTTAATTCCCAACTATCTACCAGAAAGTGTAAAGCTAACACTTCAATCAGAAAATGGTTTATTAGGAATGGGGCCAACTCCAGCAATTGGAGAGGAAAACGAAAATCTTCTAAATGCTGGTGGTGGATACATTACAGCTCTTGCTGGTGCTGCAAGTTTTGATTCTGTTACTTCTTTTGGTGTAATTAGAGGTGGACACGTTGACGTTACTGTTCTAGGCGCGATGCAAGTTGACCCAAGCGGAGATCTTGCAAACTGGACTATTCCTGGAAAACTAACACCAGGTATGGGTGGCGCAATGGATTTACTTATTGGAGCAAAAAGAGTAATTCTAGCTATGGAGCACACAGCAAAAGGCAATCATAAAATTCTCAATAAATGTACTTTACCTCTAACCGCTAAAGGACAAGTAAATACAATAGTAACCGAAATGGGTGTAATGGAAATAACTCCTGAGGGTATCGTTCTTAAAGAAATACATCCTGAATTTACTATTGAACAAGTGCAAGAAGCTACTGAAGCCAAACTTATTATTGCGGCTGATTTATGCCATATGAAATCGTAACAGCAAGTAAGCTAAATTATTTATTATACAATTCCATAAGGAATTACAAATTTAAAAAAAATGAAAAAAGTATTTATTGTGGCAGCCAAACGTACTGCAATAGGGAAATTCGGAGGTTCTTTAGTTAATATGAGCGCGCCAGATATTGCAGCAGTTGTATTAAAGAACATTTTAGAAGAGACAAAAGTTAATCCAGCTGAAATTGATGAAGTTATTGTTGGAAACATTTTATCTGCAGGTCAAAAACAAGGAGTGGCTCGCCAAGCTTCCATTAAAGCTGGAATTCCTCAAGAAGTTCCAGCATATTCGCTAAATATGGTATGTGGTTCTGGAATGAAAGCAGTTTCTAATGCTTATTCTGCAATTCGTGCAGGTGAGGCAAACCTTATTATTGCTGGCGGAACAGAAACTATGTCTGGCGCAGCGATGTTACTTCCAGCAAGTATTCGTAACGGTGTTAAAATGGGCGACTTTAAAGTTGTTGACCATATGATTCTTGATGGATTAACAGATGCATTTGCGGAATACCATATGGGAATTACTGCCGAAAATATTGCAGAGAAATATAGTATTACACGTGAAGAGCAAGACAAATTTGCCGCAAACTCGCAAGCAAAAGCAACAAAAGCTCAAGACTCAGGTAATTTTGCAAAAGAAATTGTTCCAGTAAATATTATAACCCGCAAAGAAACAATCGTTTTCGACGCTGATGAATTTATTAATAAGACTACCAATTTTGAAAAACTTAGTGGTTTACGTCCTGCTTTCAAGAAAGATGGCACTGTTACCGCTGGTAATGCTTCTGGTATAAATGATGGAGCTTCTTTTTTAATGATAGCGTCGGAAGAGGCTGTTGCAAAATATGGTCTTACTCCAATGGTAGAAATTGTTGCTGTTGGTCAGGGTGGCGTTGATCCAGCAATAATGGGTATGGGACCAGTTCCTGCAATTAAGAATGCTCTTTTAAAAGCGAATATGAAACTTAGTGAAATGGAAGTTCTTGAGCTTAACGAAGCTTTTGCCGCACAATCCCTAGGCGTAATGAAACAACTTTGCCAAGATCATGCTGTTACTCCAGAATTCTTTGACGAAAGATGTAATAAAAATGGTGGTGCAATTGCTTTGGGACATCCAATTGGAGCATCGGGTAATAGAATTATTGTAAGCCTTATTCACGAAATGAAACGAAATAATAACAAACTTGGTCTAGCATCATTATGTATTGGTGGTGGAATGGGTACTGCAATTATTGTTAGAAACGTTTAATTATAAAACAAAATATTTTCCGGCGTTTGAAAACTCAGATGCCGGATTTTTTTATTAATTGCTTTGAACGAGTCTTATTCTTCGGGTAGAGTTTGAAATACCATTACATCTCCATAAGCCACTCCTACCGAATTTACAGCATATACACGTACATAATAAGTTGTATATGTCCATAATCCAGAAATGCTGTTGAAGAAACCACCAGCCCCAGACCCACTATCAGTCATTTTAAAAAAGTTATCTAAAGTTGGATTGTTTGTCAATCCACATACAAATCCTCTTTGAGTTACTGGCGAACCACCAGTATCAACAACAGCCCCACTTAAAGTTACCGTCATTGTTGTAATATTAGAAAGACTAACATTCCCAACAATTGGCAGAACAGGAAAAACCGTAGTGAATGAAACTGCGTCTCCATAAATATACGCGCCTTCAGCATTTATAGCATAAGATTTTACATAATACAGAGTCCCTCCAGTTAGTCCATAAATATTAGTTGAATATGTTCCCAATCCACTTCCAGAAATTTTAGAACCTAAATTTTGATTGATATCGATTGATGCATTATTACCCCAAACAAAACCTCTTTCAGGCACAATAATATCTCCATGAAATAATATTTCGCCATTGAAAGTTGCTGAAGAATATCCAATATTAGTTATATAATTAGTTACTGCCGTTAATGGTATTGGATCAAAATCAGTCGTAAAGTATTTTGAACTTAAGGACTTATTCCCAGTTTCAACTTGCCCATATAACTCACAATAATAAGATGTACCTTGCTCAAGACTGTCGATTACAACATGAAAAATTCCAGAGCCACCATCTGTAAAAACTAAGGGGCGTAAAACCAAATGTACAAAACACAAAAAAACGGCAAACCATTGATAGATAAGCCGTTTAAGCGTTTTTGAAGAAAATTATTGATGTTCCTAAAGGTTAATTAGGGTTAATTTCGGGTTAATTAATTCGTGGTTTCGTTCCATTCGGTTAACTTTTTCGTTATGTGTGTGAGCTGTAAGCATTGATTTAACAGTGTTTTAACGCTAATTTAAACTTAACTTATTCATTTGTACTCGTTCTTTTGCTGCGGCTTTTTTGCAGTCGTTTTGTTTGGCGTTGAAAGTGTTGTAGACTTTACGCAGCTCCTCTGCTGGAATGAGATTGAAGTTCGGAAAACGTGCCGATCGTGCCGCGGTACTTAATACTAATTGTATTGTATGTTCTTTACCCGTTTCGGCAAAATAACCGCTTATGGCTGCTATTACGCGCTTGCGACATTGATCTATATTTATGTTTGACCACACGGTTTTTTTACCTCTTATGCCAGGCTCTAAAGGTTGCTTTAACTGCTCATCTAAATGATGTAATAAACTTGCGTATTCCCCTGCGCTCATGCTGCGTAGGCTGCTTGTACGCTTATTCGTAAACTGGCTTACTAGGTCTTCTTTGAAGCCATCGTAACGCCCTGGAAGCTTATTGTATAAACTCCAAAAATGACTAAACTGTGACATAATTAATAGGTTTTATAGTGAGTAATTGAATGACGTTTGAAAGGGTAACATTTTTGTACATTTGGTTGTTACCCTTAATGTTACCCTTAATGTTACCATTTGAAAGGGTGGTAAAAGTGTACATTTGGTTTTGGTTAGCTATGTTTTTTAAAATTGACATAATACTTATTTATTATACATACGGTATGTATTAACAATTTTCGACACTTTGTAAGTTTAGCTCTTTTTGTAGGGCTTTTTCGGCACGAATAAGGTTTTTTATCGGACGAATATCATCTATGATTTTAGTTGAAACCCCTGCTTGAACTGAGTTTACTGGTCCTGCTTGG
>JBBQCZ010000060.1:0-21062 GCA_038319215.1 Bacteroidales bacterium
TATAAGTTTTTCTATGTTTTTCGGCGAGATAAATAGGTTTGCTTTCGTTAAGATTTTTACCTGATAAAACAGTTTCATATTTTTTCAAATATTCCAAAGCCATTTTTTTTGAGTTAAATTCCTGGGCAGCATAATCAGAAATTAACTTACGATCGAAAGAATTCACATTCTTTATTGCTTCTGAAATTTCGCTGCTTTTATCCGACAAAAATCCAGTGCTTGATTTTACGATTTCGGGTAAAGCACCATACGGAGTTCCAAAAACAGGACATCCAAGGTACATACTTTCGGTAAGCGCAAGTCCGAAAGGTTCGTCCCACAAAACAGGAAAAACAAGTCCTTTCGATTCTCGTATCAAGTTCAATTTTTTCTCCCCTCCTACCATGCCATAAAATTTTACTTTAGGATTTAAAGTTAGACGAAATCCCATTTTAAAATTAATTCTTTTACCACCAAGAACTGCCAATTTCTCGTCAGCTTGTGAGCAAATACTCATTGCGCCTTTCAGATTTTTTACTTTCCAAGCGGCATTCGCTAGAAAATGAAAATATGTTCTGTTTTTACTAAAATCAGGCTTACCATAATCGTCCCAATCCAATCCATTATAAACAAAACTGTTAGAATTGTGCCTTTCGGCATGGTTTTTAGAAACAAAAACCGTATTTATATCAAATTCCTGTCCCGCTGAGCTATTTCCATGAATTGTGGTAATATTAGGTTTTGATATTTCCTCCTGAACCGGAAAATTAAAATGTACGATGTCGGTATTTTCTGGAATTTGCTCATTTAGGCTTAAATTATTATTATAAAATAAGACATTTGCAAAATCGCAATACGAACCGTCTGCCACAAGAAAAGTAAGTTTATGCCCCAGTTTCGCAAGTTCTTTAGCGAGATACCAAATAACACGTTCTGTTCCGCCATAAAGCAGAGCAGGAATTTTAGATGGATTGACAATTAGAATATTCATCAAAACAAAATTACACAAAAAGATTTGATTTTCTAAAAGTATTGATAAACATATTAATTTATGGAAACCTAAAAAATCAATAATTCCAAATTCTTGACAAATTTGTAAATATTAGGAGAATTGCTTTAAATTTATTGGATTTATTAACCGTTACTTAACCGTTAATAACGGTTAGCGTTCCACATCAATTGCGATTACCACGACTGAGCATTTGAAAATTTTACAATTATTTACGAAATCAGAAGTTTTGCACATCAAAATCACATCACAAAATTAACCGTTACTTAACCGTTAATAACGGTTAGTGCTCCAGACCATTTGACATTACATTGATTGAGCGTTCGGAAATTTCACTGATATTTACAAAATCAGAAGTTTTGCACATCGAAATTGTATCCAAAATTAACCGTTACTTAACCGTTAATAACGGTTAGTGCTCCAGACCATTTGACATTACATTGATTGCGCGTTCGGAAATTTTATCATTATTTACGAAATCAGAAGTTTTGCACATCGAAATTGTATCCAAAATTAACCGTTACTTAACCGTTAATAACGGTTAGTGTCCTACACCCTTTGTCATCAGGAACATTCAGCATTTGCAATTTTATAAATCATTTGCAAAAATGACGTTTTTCACTCATCTAATTACTGTAACCCATTTTTTTAGTTTTCTCGACTTATCTCCACCCCCACAGCACCAATCTGGCCACCCATCGGAGGAGTAATTTTTTTGATGTTTACTATTGCCTTTTGTAATTGTGGGAACTCTGCAAAAATCGCATTTAGAATGTTTTCAGCAATATTTTCCAGGAGATTTGATTTTGTTCCAGTAACAACTTCTTTCACAATAGCATAAGCAACTTGATAATTAAGAGCATCCTCCAATTGGTCGGACTTTTGAGCTTTCTCTGTATCGGCCCACAAAGTTAAATCAACAATAAACTTATTTCCTGCCAGCTTTTCCTCAGGATAATGCCCGTGAAAAGCGAAAAATTCCATGTCTGATATGAAAATTTTACCCATTATCTCTAATTTTATTTGACAAAATTAAAAAAATACATGAGAAAAACGACATGATTTATTACTGCGCAATTTTCACACTTAATGAAGAAAAATCCTATTGTTATTTCCGTTTATAAACACGCACTCTTCCTTTATAATTTTCAGTATCCTGATTTTCAACAATTATCAACTTGAATTTGTTCTTATTTACCCACTTGATAAGAGCAGCCCCAGTATCGCCCTCAGGAAAGACCTCATTATAATTAGGATCTTGATATTCCCATGTTGAACTTGTTTTGTAAACAGTTCCATTTTTATATTTAAAAAGAACCGCCGTCGTAAAATCTGATTTCCAGTCAACCTCTATTGTGCATTTACCATCAACCGGCTCATCAACTTTTGTGACCCAGGTTCCAAACAAATCACTCGAAGGATGTGTACTTTCTACATAATCTGAGGTTTTGCAGGCCTGTGCAAGTATAATAATAAACAATGCTGATGTCACATATAATGCCGAACGATTTTTAAATTTGTTTTCCGTTTTCATGATAATAATTTTTTGGTTAGACATAAAAATGATTTTAACTAGCTTTAAATCTATAAATATTTTAATAAAGTAAAAATCCAAAGTATTTACCAATATTTCAACAATAATAAAACACTAAACACCTCTTTTATATTGTCCAAAGCTTGTACGCTTAATCAATAACCCTAATTTATTTGATGAATGATTAAATTCACTAATCACTTCTTGAAAACACCTTATAACTTCCAATTTATCTGTTTCAATTTTGGTTTCTGTTTTCACATTACGTAAATCAATAAAAAATTCAGAAAACGTATCTGGTAAATCTTTAACGATATCTGTATTTAAATAATTTTCAGCATTATAAATTTTGTGATAATTACCCAGAGATTTTTCAATTACTAAGTTCTGATTATTCAAATTTGTAATCGTTGAAGATTTTGCACAATGCTGAATACAGTCATCATCCAATATGTGTTTTTCGCATCCTGTTACCTGATGAAATAAACATTGCCGACTTGTCATAAGAAGTATAGGATGATAAATACTATAATACAATTTAAAGTCATCGGGTTTATTGACACTACGTATTTGATGTTGATTAATCTCATTTGACAAAAACGCACCTGCACAGTTAAGGTTTTCTTTGAGGTTTATCAGACTATAGGAATTTACAATATTAAGATATGGACCTGCAATCCATTGAATTCCTTTTTTAAAAGCTTCGTAAGCAATTCCTAAATTATTTGTTACAATGTAAGGTGCATTTACATACTCAAGTAACTGAACAGCAGCAATATAATCTTCTCCAATAATTACAGACGGAAACCATGGAATTAACTTTTTATGCTCTTGAAAATAGTTTACATAATCAGAAATTCCATTTTTATAGCAATCTGGAAGTTGAAAATAAATGTTCGCATCTGTTTCGTTGCAGATATTAAAATCCTTTTCAGAATCAATTAAAACCGATAGAGTGGCTTTGGTTTTTTCAAATTGATGATTTTTAAAAACGGGCAAAGTAATCGGTTCAATAAATTCTTTGGAACCGTTAAGAATTGACAAAATTCTTTTCTTTATAGATGTGAGTTCGTTAAAGGAAATGAAAAGATTGGACTGAAGATTTTCAACATTCAGACTTTCGATGTAAAATTCAGTTTCATTAATTGCTTTTAGTCTAGTTAAAATAATCTCAGCAGTTAAAGAAAGCGCCGAGTTGTGCACAAGTTTTGTTTTTGAAAGAAGTGTAAAAGTACTGGTCGATGATATTACACTTATACTTAAAGCTGAACCTTTTTCGCCCGAAATATTTATGACTAAAGGAATTTTTGAGATACTTAATTTATTGATTTGTTTTTCAATTGTCTCCTTTATTTGATCTTTTTCAGCATATAGGCTAACGGCAGCTTTCTCAATTTCGCTTTCAGAATCAAAATTATTTATGTCCGACAAATGTTGAACTGAATAATCTCTAGGACTATCAATAAACATGTCATTACTAATATTGCCAATTAAAAATGCATTTGAGAAATCGCGATTAAAAACTTTGTATAAATCTGAATTATCTGTAAGAAGTTTATTTTCATTAAAGAAACTATTTATTTGATTTCGCCACGCATTTACAACAGTATAGACATAATCAAATTTCTTTATTCTTCCTTCAATTTTTATTGCTTCAACACCTGCATCTACAATTTCTTTCAAATCAAAAAATGCAGAATTGTCTTTTAAGTTAAGTGGAAAGTTTTTGCCTGCTTCTGTTGTTAAATA
Source organism: Bacteroidales bacterium (assembly GCA_038319215.1). Classification (GTDB taxonomy): domain Bacteria; phylum Bacteroidota; class Bacteroidia; order Bacteroidales; family ML635J-15; genus Bact-19. The sequence goes on from JBBQCZ010000060.1 coordinate 4,272, forward strand.
TTTATCGCGGCAAGGCTGACTGCATCTACCTCTGTTTCCCGAATTACCATTTTGGTACGAACTTAAATAACATAATCCGGAAAATGAAATACAATTAGATCCATGCACAAATACCTCGGTCGAGATATTACAATTTTCACCAACGAAGCTCAGATGTTTTATCTCATTAATATTTAATTCCCTTGCCAGATTTACTCGTGAGACATTTAACAAACTCAGAAATTTTATTTGTCCCTCATTATGCGTTGTGAGCTGAGTAGAAGCGTGAATTTTTAAATTTTTGAAGTAGTTTGATAAAATATATAACAATCCTAGATCCTGAACAATTATTCCATCAATATTAGTATTTGCAAGTTTATTAAGCAAATTAACAACAGCCACAATCTCATTTTCTAATATGATTATGTTTAAGGTTAGATAAATTTTACAATTGTTATTGTGAGCTAGACTTACAATTCCAGGAAGTTCTTCGAAACTGATATTTGCAGCGCGATTTCTTGCATTAAATCTATCTAAGCCACAATAAACAGCATCAGCACCAGCAAGAATTGCAGCTTTTATAGAATCTATATCACCTCCAGGTGCCAGTAATTCAATTGTTTTTTTCACAAATTTTCAAAAAATCTTAGTTGCGATTTTTACAAAAACATTTCTAGTTTTTCGACAATCGAAGTGGCTAGAGAATACAAATCCTTCATCTTTTCTTTAGAATTCACTTCTCTTCCAATTAACATCATTAGGTTGAGTTTTTCATCCTTTTTGTTGTAATCACAAGAAATTGAAAACACATCATACTGCACGATTAATTCCTTTATTGTTTTATAATTTAGAATTTCTACCGTTATTTCAACATTGTTTCCCTTAATAATATATTTCTTATCAAATTCTGGATCGTTTAATTGAATATCTTGCTGTCCAAATATTTTGAGAATTTTTTCAAAAACATCCTCTTTGGAGACAGAAAAATTAATGTCTTTATTCGATTTTATTTCACAAAATACTTTAAAAGGATGAGTATCTGATTCATTAAATTTTATTTTAGATTCCCTAAATGGAATGCTCAATTCAAAGATTTGGATATCCCTCGAAACCGTATGTAAAACCTTAAATTTTCCTTTTATTTCTATTGCAAACTCTTCCCAGATTTTTCTTTTGGAAGCAATATCTGCATAACCATATGTTTGCGTTACAAAAACTTCTTTTACCAAGTTATCCTTCTTATTTTTATGTGCCATATTAGTAATTTTAAAATGTTTCTAACGTATTCAAATAATTGCCTAAATTTTTATGCCTTGAAACGAATCGAACAAACTCCCCAATTTTACAAAACTAATAAATTTTATTTCTTTTTATTGCAAAAAATCCGTAATTTTGCAAATTCAATTAAAATATATAGTATGGAAAATCTATTTTCACAAATCAGAGAGTTATCTGAAAAATACAGTAATTATACAGCTGAGAATTTATCAAAGTTAGTTAAAATAAAATCTATAAGTACTCAAGAAAAAGATGTGCAGTTAGAGTTAAAACGCCAAATGGAAGAAGCTGGTTTTGACGAAGTAAGAATCGATGGACTAGGAAACGTAATCGGACGCATTGGTAATGGTAAAAAAATAATTGCTTTTGACGGACACATGGATACTGTTGATTTTGGAAATTTAGACAACTGGACATTTGACCCGCTAAGTGGCGAAATTAAAGACGGCTTTGTTCATGGTCGTGGTACTGTTGACCAAGAAGGCGGACCAGCAGCATTTGTAACTGCCGGAAGAATTTTAAAAGAATTAAACTTCGACAGAGATATGACTATTTATTTTGTAGGTAGCGTAATGGAAGAAGATTGTGATGGTCTTTGTTGGAAATATATTGTTGAAGAAGAAAAAATAAAACCTGACTTTGTAGTAAGTACAGAACCTACAAATCTGAATATTTACCGTGGTCATCGTGGTAGAATGGAAATACATGTTCATTTTAACGGTGTTTCTTCGCATGGCTCGGCTCCAGAACGTGGAAAAAATGCAATTTACATGGCTTCGCGCGCAGCTCTCGAAATTGAAAAATTGAACGAAAGACTCGCTTTTGATGAATTTTTAGGCAGAGGTAGTGTGACAATTTCTGAAATAATTTCTGGTACTCCTTCTTTATGTGCCGTTGCTGACTATGCACGTATTCACCTCGACCGTCGTTTGACTTGGGGCGAAACAAAAGAATCTGCTGTAAAAGAAATAGAAGAAGTTGTTAAAGGCATGAATGCAAGAGTTGAAGTTCTCGACTATATGGAAACTGCTTATACTGGCTTAAAATACGGCATGGAAAAATATTATCCTACTTGGAAAATGGAAGAAAGCCACGAAATTGTTCAAGCAGGTGTAAGTGCTTATAAAAATATTTATGGCAACGCTCCAAAAGTTGACAAATGGACATTCTCAACAAATGGCATTATGACTTGCGGAACTTATGGAATTCCTACAATTGGTTTTGGTCCTGGAAACGAAGTTTTAGCTCACGCTCCAAACGAAAAAGTTCCTGTTCAAGACTTAGTTGTTGCTACAGCGTTTTATGCTGCATTTGCTTACGAAATATAAGAAGAAAAAAAACACACAAATTACAAATTACAAAAAATACAAATTACAAGCTCCAAGTTCCAAGCGAGTATAATCCTCATTTGTGTTTAGTGTTTTGTGTTTTAAAAAAATATAACTAACTAAAATTATGAAAACATTAGAAAAAATTGAAGCCTTGTCAAAGTTACAATCGGGCTTATACAAAAAAGACTTTTTACTTACTTGGGAAAAGAGCGAAAAAGACCTTCGTATCATTCTCGAAGTTGCTGCTATTCTTAAAGAAATGCGCGCAAATAATATTTCGCCCAAAGTATTTGACACAGGTTTAGCAATTTCTAACTTTAGAGACAATTCTACTCGCACACGCTTCTCATTTGCTTCTGCCAGCAATATGTTGGGATTAGCAGTTCAGGATCTTGACGAAGAGAAATCGCAAATTGCTCATGGTGAAACTGTTCGCGAAACTGCAAACATGATTTCGTTTATGTCTGATTTTATTGGAATTCGCGACGATATGTTTTTAGGCGAAGGCAATAAATATATGCGCGAAGTTGGCGATGCTTTGGATGAAGGTTTTGCTCAAGGAGTTCTTCCTGTTCGTCCGGGTATTGTAAATTTACAGTGCGACATAGACCATCCAACTCAGTCGATGGCTGATTTAATGCATTTGCAGAATCAGTTTGGCTCATTGGAAAATCTTAAAGGCAAAAAGATTGTTATGAGCTGGGCATATTCTCCAAGTTATGGAAAACCACTTTCTGTTCCTCAGGGAATTATCGGACTTATGTCACGATTTGGGATGAATATCGAATTGGCTTACCCCGAAGGTTACGGTTTAATTCCTGAAGTTGTTGAATTGGCAAAGAAACAAGCTATTCAAAGCGGAGGTTCGTTAAATGTTGGTCATTCAATGGAAGACGCAATGAAAGACGCAGACATTGTTTACCCAAAAAGCTGGGCGCCATTTCACATTATGCAGCAACGCACAGAATTATTGAAAAACGCTGATAAAACAGGTTTAAAAGAGCTTGAACAAGTTTGTCTTGCCAATAATGCAAAACACAAAGATTGGGAATACAATGAAGCAAAAATGAAACTTACTAAAAATCAGGATGCGTTATATATGCATTGTTTACCTGCCGACATTAGCGGAGTTTCTTGCAAAGAAGGTGAAGTTAATGGTGATGTATTTGAAAAATATCGTATCAAAACTTATCTCGAAGCTGGTTACAAACCATACATTATTGCAGCAATGATGTTTACAAATCGTTTCGAAAAACCTGCAGAGGTTTTACAAAGCATTATGGATAGAAACAGATTGAGAGTTGGTTTCTAAAACAAAATATAGTTTGTAAAAAGTGCGGGTTGAAAAATCCGCACTTTTTTTGATGTAATTTTTTTCTTGAATTTGCGGATTTCAAAGTCATGTTTTACTTCGACTGAGTTATATAAGATTATAAACCTTCGCTGGCGCTGATTTGCAATCCGTGTTTTTAGAAATACAAGCACTCGGATTACAAATCCGAGCGAGCTTGCATCGTTTGGTGTCACAATCTTTTTCTTCAAAAATTACTCTATCAATATTTTCAAATTCCATAATTCAAAAATAGTAAATTCTAAGTGAATTATAAAGCTATTTTTCTTTTTATTGCTTAACAAACAACTATCACATCATTCAACAATCCTTTTCGCCCCAGCTCACTCGGATTTAGCTCTGCTGAGCTCCATGTTCGGTAAATGCAAATGGGGAATAGCGTAGTCCTAGCTTATCTTCTTTGGAGGTGACATTTTGGCTCCTCCAATTTTCAAACTCTTCTTTGCTTAATTCAAACATAAAATCAAGAGGCTAGCGGTTTACATTTCGTTTAACCTGACGTTTTAAATTTTTTGTTTCGACACCGTAAAGCTCAGCTAAATTAAAATAGAAAATCGTCTGCATTAAAGAATTCAGAGTAACGCCACTCACTCGGATTCGCAATAATATTCTACCGTTTTAAAAACTTGCCGACTTCTGGTTTAGCAATCATTTTCCCATTTTCAATTACTATATTTCCATTTCTGATAACAGTTTCGGCCACTCCCAAAGTTTTTACGCCTTCAAATATTTCTAAATCACACTTTTGGTGGTGACTTTTAACAGAAATTGTATTTTCAAAAGCTGGATTCCAAATAACGATATCAGCATCATAACCAATAGCAATATTTCCCTTTGTATTTATTCCAAATATTTTAGCCGGTTGTGTTGAACACAAATTAACCCATTGATTTAGTGAAATTTTATTTTCTAAAACGCCATAAGTAAAGAGCAAAGCCAAACGATTCTCCACCCCTCCTGCCCCATTTGGAATTTTTCTAAAGTCATTTATTCCTGCAGCTTTTTGTTCAAGATTAAACGGACAATGATCGGTTCCTACAGTTAAAACTGTTCCATCAGAAATTGAATTCCACAAAGCCTGTTGATCTTGCTTTTTTCTTAACGGCGGACTTATTACATAAGCAGCAGTTTCGTCAAAACTACCATGATATTTTGAATCGTCGAGTAAAAGATAGTGAGGACAAGTTTCGGCAAATACCTTTTGTCCTTTTTTTTGCGCTTCGGCAATAAGTCTAAGCGATAATTCAGACGAAACATGAACAATATAAACTGGACATGAAGCTGTATTTGCCATTTCAATAGTCTTTTTCACAGCTTCAGCTTCACAAATTGCTGGTCGCGAAAGCGCATGATACTCTGGACTTGTTTTATTTTCGGCAACAAAATTATTTCGCAACACATCAATATCATCGCCCATTTCGCAATGAACAGTAACAAGACCTCCAGCTTTACCAACAGTTTCTAAAACTTGGGCAAAATCCTCATCGCTTAATCCTACAGCATTTTTGTAGGCAAGATAAACTTTAAAAGAACTTATGCCAGATTTAAAACACTCAAGGATTTCGTTTGCGGTTGTAATTCTCCATTCCACTGGACTAACATGAAAAGAATAATCTGTCAGTGCATTTGATGCTTCCTGTTTTCTGAGTTCAAGAGCTTCGACTAGTGATTGGCCCCGCGAAGGAGTTACAAAATCGAGCAATGTCGTTGTTCCACCATAAAGAGCAGCAATACTTCCAGATAAAAAATCGTCAGACGATGGACCAGCAGGTGTAGGTAACTGCATGTGAACATGAGGGTCTATTCCACCAGGAATAACATATTTCCCAGCCGCATTTATTATTTTTGTATTCTCAGTGATATTGAGATTTGTACCAATAGCAGCGATTTTACCATCTTTGGTTAAAATATCCGCCAGTAAAGTAATTTCGGCAGTTATGATAGTACCGTTTTGAATAAGAATATTCATTTTGATTTATTTTCAACAAATTTACATATTAAAAATTTAATAATGACATTGGGAATAAGGTAAAAATGTCCACAAAAAAAATTGGTTTCTAATTGTTTATGCTTTTGTTCAAAAATTTCTGGTTTTTTTATTTGATGTATAAATCATTGATTTTAGGCCACGGATGCACGGATGAAAAACTTTATTCGTGTATTCGTGGTCAACTTTTAGGACATTATAATACAGATTGTAATAATTCGCATAACATATTTGTCAACCAAAATAGTGGTAGAACAATAAATACTATTAATCCAGCAAATTTAGCTCAAACAATCCTTCGATATTTTGCTGAAATCCAATTTTTTTCAGATACCAGATATATTTTTCGCTATCACCCGCCGTTACGACTTTTGTGTATCCATTTTTAATAAAGCGACTTTTTAAGCCACCATAAATGAATTTACCATTTTTAAGATCTCGATATTCAGCAATTACATAATCAAGTCCAACATACAAAGTATTTTCGTCAACTCTATGGGCCAGAAATACTCCAGCAACAGACATGTTTCTCAAAATTAGAAAGCTTAATGTATTCATTTCTGGTTTATAGCAAAAATCTGGAAAATGCTTCAGAATATCACTATTATAAAACTCCAGAAACCGAATCATATATTTGTTTTCGGATCTCACTTCGAGGATTTCAAATATTTCTTTTTTTGAATAAATCAGATACAAATAATACGCATCAACAGCGACAATAAAACCGTTTAGCAAGCCTACAGGAATAGCTCCAATAATAAAACCATAAGCTGAAAAAATAATTGCACCAATCAAATTTATCCATCTAAATTTAACAATTGAGTTCATTGTCATCGAAACTGCGATGATTATTGAGGCCACATAGCCAATGATTTGCATTAATGATAATTCCATAATAAAATTTAAAATTTTAGCGTGCAAAAGTAAGAATAAATTTGACTTTCGATGCAATCAAGTGCGAGTATACTTCAATTTTAAGAACAAGCGCTATTGCACAATACTAAACTAATTATTTTCAAAGCTATTCATCTCATTATTAGGAACTTAAATCAAATAATTTAGTTATGGCTAATTTTATTAAATTTGCAAAGTAAAATGATTTTAAAAATTTAAATGATTTGAATGAGTATAAAAACTAAAATTCTAATTATTTCCGTAATTATAATCGGATGTTTTAATATAAATAAGCTTGAAGCTCAAGTTGTGTACTTGCATAAAAATGACAGTGTATTTATTTTCCACGATAGCACAATTATACCTCAATACATTTATAACGAAGAGTTACTTAATGACATTTCGTCAATGGAAAGCACATCGATTTGGATGTTAAATTTAGATACTTGTGCTGTTAATAAAGTTGCAGGAATACCATTTTGTGACACCTGTATGGTAGGTGCAAATTTAATTTTACAAACGGCATACAAGTTTTCCTACATGGATAAAAAGGTAATTCAGGGATCTTGTTGGGATTATGCTAATGCAATTTATTCCAAACTTAATTCAGATTATTTCAAAAAACACGATATATTCTTTTCAAAAAAAGCTGGCCCTTATGCTCCTATATCTATGTTGCAGCCTGGAGACTGGATTTATCATGTAAATCATCAGTTTTATGGAGTAGAACATAGCGCAATTTTTATTTGCTGGAAAGATTACGAAGAGGGAATTGCAATAACATTGAGCTATATGGGAATGAATAAGTGGAAAACTGCCGAATTTGGCGAGTTCGACCTTAAATCAGTGTATGCTATTTTTAGGATGCAAGACGAGTTATGGTAGAGGCCATCCTACTCCTGCATCTTTTTCCACAATTTCAACGCAACTTTGCGTGATTCAAGTAGAATTTCTTCTTCATTTACCATTTGTATTTTGCGGTCTTTTACGATAATTTTTCCATCAGAGATTACATCTGTAATATGATTTGAGTTGATGCCGAAAAGAAAATGACCAAGGAAATTATTTTGATTAAATTCGGTAGGAGAATCGTAATCAAGGATAACAAGATTATTGTCGCCATCTCCCAGAAATTTATTACTACTTAGATAATGGTGTGCATTTCTAAATCTTTGATAAGCAGAAGGATAATCAATAATATCGTTATTCTGACCAGCAAAAAATGCAGCTTTGGCAGATTGTAGCATATCGCTATGCATTCCGTCGGTTCCCAGCATTAAATTATTTCCTAATCCTTTACCAGAGAAATATCCAACTCTATTATTCAGATTACTTTCCATATTCTGAACAACCCAAGCATGCGATTTGCTGATCAATTCACGTTCATCGTCACTTAGATGAAGACAATGTCCTAGAATTGTTTTAGATGAGCTTAAAACTCCAAATTCATTCAATCTGGCAACAACTCTTTTTCCGTGAGTTCTCAAGCAGTGATTCTGATCCGAAAGATCTTCAGCAACATGCACATGAATACCAGATTTATATTTATGCATCAAGGCAACAGCATTTTTAAGCGTAGCATCTCCAACAGTAAATGATGCATGAAGCCCAACTAAAGCCTGATTGTTTTGCATGTATGATGCGGTCTCTTCGAGTCCTTTTGCGGCAATCTCCATCCCATCGCGGTCAGAAATTTCGTAACACAGCAAATGAGAAACCCCAACTTTATCGAAAGCTTTACCGATAATTTCTAGCGAATTTTCCACTGCAAAAGGCGACGCATGATGATCAATTACAAATGTTGAACCTGCTTTGGCACAAGCAATTGCAGTTGTCAAAGCAGAATATTCAATCATTTCTTTGTCGAGACATTTGTCCAAAGTCCACCACACATATTTGAGAACTTCTAAAAAATTCTCAGGATTTTTCTTTGGAGCGCCCATTCCTCTTGCCAATGACGAATATACATGATGATGACCGACAGCAAAAGACTTTGTAACGTATTTACCGGTGCAATCAATTATCTGATTTTCGCTATTATTTGCTTCTGTATTGTCTGCCGGAATAAGTTTTATCTTTCCATTTATTCCTTCTTCAACAAGAATATCCGTTACTGAAAAATCGAGAGTTTTCCAGTCTATGTAGTTTGCGTTTTTTAAAATTATTGCCATTTTATTTAATATTATTTTCGTTTTAAAGGAAGTTTAGTACGTTTTATTCCGTCATACGCATAGAAAGCATTTGCTACTGCTCCGGCTGTAGGAACCAATCCAATTTCGCCAATTCCTTTTGCGCCATACGGACCAATAGGATCTTTCACTTCTACACCTTTAACAATAATTTCGGGAGTTTCGTGGGCGCGTAGTATTTGCAAATCACGCATTTTATCACTTACAAGAAAGCCGTTTTCCATAGGCAAATCTTCGCTAAGTGCGTAACCTAATCCCATGTGAACGCCACCATGAATTTGTCCTTCGAAAAGCATTGGATTCATTATTTTTCCTGCATCGTGAGCAGCAATCATTTTTGCGATATTTCCCGAATCGTCGAGAATACAAACTTGAGCGGCATATCCATAAGAATAATGAATAACAGGTTCTTGGTCGGTTACGCCCGGCTTTGTTGTCCAATCGCAAACAAATTGACCGCTATAAGTTTTTCCAGATAAATCTTTTAAACTTTTGGTTTTTAAATCTTCTTTTAATGCTTTAGCAGCATTTATTACAGCCAATCCGACCAAAGCGGTTGCCCTAGACGAAGTTGTCATTCCAGTTTTGATTTGCGCTTCGGTATCAACAATTACTTCGATAATCTCGGGTGAAACAGAAGTTTCTTCGCAAAGAGTTTGCAAAGCCATATTGTGAACGCCTTGTCCCATCTCTGTCCAGCCATGATGCAGACGAATATGATTTTCGGCTATAATTTCGATTTTCACTTTTGACTCGTCAACCATTCCGTTTCCTACGCCCGAATTTTTGATTGCACAAGCTAATCCAGCAAATTTTGCATTATTAAAATCTTCTTTAACAGCCTCGAGGCAAGCACGAATACCGACTCCGAAAACCTTTTGACCAGTAGAAGTTCTTAAACCGTCAACAAGAGCATTGTCGTAACGGAATTGCCATCTGTCGAAACCAGCTTTTTTACAAATTTCATCTATGCAACTTTCGAGAGCAAAAGCCACCTGATTGGCGCCAAAACCGCGCATTGCTCCACAAGGAATATTATTGGTATAAACTGTTTTTGCTTCAATATCAATTTCGGGAATAAAATATCCTCCTGCAGCGTGACCAGCAACACGTTCCATAACTTTTGTTCCCACAGAAGCATAAGCTCCAGTATCGCCAACAGCACGTAGTTTTAAAGCAGTAAGTTTTCCATTTTCGTCGGCACCAATTTCGATATCCATAAACACAGGATGCCTTTTTGGGTGCAGCATTATAGACTCTTCGCGTGTAAGTGTGAGTTTTACCGGTTTATTGAGCAGAAAAGCAAAAAGAGACACATGTCCCTGAACGCTCAAATCCTCTTTTCCACCAAAACCGCCACCATTAGGAATTAGAGTTACACGAACTTTTTCTTCATCGAGACCAAGAATTAAAGCTACCTGCCTGCGATCTTCATAAACGCCCTGACTTTGACTTAATAGCTCCAATCCGCCGTGACCATCAGGTCGAGCAATCGCAGCTTCTTTTTCAAGAAATGCATGTTCGATTCTCTGCGTTTCGTAATGATCTTTTGAAGTATATTTTGAATTTTTTAGTGCTTCTTCGGCATTTCCTAAACTAAACTGAGTTGTACTAAAGTGATTTGGTTTTTCGGGATGAACACGTTCTCCGTCAATTGCTTTAAAGACATCGGTTACAGGTTCAAAAACTTCATAATCAATTTTAATCAATTTAACAGCTTGTCTGGCAATTTCGTCAGAATCGGCAACCACTCCGGCAATAACATCACCAATATAGTTTGTAGTTACTCCTTCTTCAATCATCACATGCCAGTCCTTGTAAATAAGACCAATAACTTTTTCTCCAGGAATATCTTTGGCTGTAAAAATGCGATGAACACCAGCAATTTTCGCAGCTTCGGCAGTATCAATTTTTACAACTTTTGCTTTTGGATGATCGCTAAATTTTAAAGCAGCAAACAGCATTCCGTCCAAAAATATATCATCTACGAAAGGTCTTTTCCCCAACGCAGTATCGTAGGAATCATATTTTGGTTGCGAAACTCCTATTTTACCTGATGTTTTAGTTATTTCAAGTGTTTCATTATTATTTATAGTTTCGGCAGCATGCAAAATGGCATCTTCGATTTTTTTATAGCCAGTGCATCTGCATAGATGAGATTTTATTGCTTTTTGCACCTCTTCGCGACTTGGATTAGGATTATCCTGCAACAAAACTTTTGTGCGACTGATAAAACCTGGCGAACAGAAACCACATTGCACGGCACCTTTGTTAACAAAAGCTTTGGCAATTATGTCTTTTACATATTCGGGAAATCCTTCAGGAGTATATACTTGTGCGCCTTCGAGAGTTTTCATCTTTATTACACAGGCAAGCTTTGCTTTTCCATCAATTTCTACAGTGCAAGCACCACAAACTGCTTGTCCAGAACAACCGTCTTTTAAAGAGGTAATGTGCTGGTCGAGACGAAGATGACTTAGTAGAGTCTTTTCTGGATCTCCGGAATAGGTCTGAGCTTCGTTGTTTAGGGTAAAATTTATCATAAAACTGTATTAAAAATACAAAACACAATTTCCAAGTTTCAAGTTTGGAATTTGTGATTTGTTGTTTGTAATTTAAAAATGCAACATTTTCTTCACCTCCTCAATTTCTGGCACAATCGATTCTGGTATATTAAGTAACTTATTTACTGATTTTAAGTCTTTTAGCCCGCTACCAGTAAGTAGAACCACATTATTTGTATTTGCTGCTAGTTTGTTTTCTTTATGATAAGCTAACATGCCAGCAAAAGCTGTTGCAGCAGCAGGTTCGGCAAAAATTCCGTAATTCTTCGACAAAGTTTGCGAAGCTTCAAGTATCTGATCATCCGAAACTGTAAGAAATTCGCCTTTATATTTTTTGATAAATTGTTTTGCCAGATAGAAGTTTCTAGGAATATCCACAGAAATAGAATCTGCAATAGTTGTGCTTGCTTTTATTTGAAAATCTTCGGTATTCATATTTCTTGCGATATTATCGCTGCCTTTGGATTGAACCATTACAATTACAGGCATTTTTTCGATAATTCCAAGTTCAAGTAAATCTTCAAATCCTTTAAAAACACCAGAAATTATCACGCCATCGCCAACAGGAACAAATACTTTGTCAGGAATTTGATAATTTAACTGTTCGAAAAGTTCAAACGAAACAGTTTTTTTTCCTTCGATAGTGAATGGGTTAAAAGCAGTATTACGATTATACCAGCCAAACTCCTCGGTAGCTTTTATACTCAAATCAAAAGCATCGTCGTAAGTGCCTTTTACAGGAACAATGGTTGCGCCGTACATAATTATTTGAGTAAGTTTAGCAATTGGAGCCGCTTCGGGAACCATAATTATTGCTTTCTGATCCTGAGCAGCACAAAGTCCAGCCAATGATGAACCAGCATTTCCTGTTGAAGCTGCGACAATAGTTTCGTATCCCTGTTCCTTTGCATAAGCAGAAACCACAGCCGAAGCTCTGTCTTTAAAAGAGAAAGTCGGATTTTGCGAATCGTCTTTTAAGCAAATTTGAAATGGTAATTTTTCGCCGTCGAGCTTATCGAAACTATAAAGAGGAGTATTTCCCACTTTTAATGTCGGCAAACTTTCCAAATTATTAAAAGGCATCAAATCAATAAATCCGGTTTTCTTAAGATTTTCAAAACTTAAGCCTGATTTTTTAAGTGCCTGATAATTATAAATAGTTTTAAGGACACCTCTTGGTGGTTTTGATGGCTCGTTAGATTTGCTGCATTCGGGACACAAATACATGGTTTTGGAACCATCATATTCCCTGCCGCAATCGGTGCAGCGATATTTGAATTTTGAATTATTTTTAGTCATGAATCAATTTTCAGTTACTCTTAATCTAGTTTTATTAATTGTCCTTTGCAAATATACAAATTATTATTTTCAACAACAATCACAAGTGAGCTTCTCACATATAAAATAATCACGTGCGAGTTGGTTGGTGAGTTTATCGAACCATACTCGCTCATAAACAAATCCCGCGCGAGTTACTCGCGTGGGTCCTATTACATTTTTAATATTCCAAAATCACATCCAAAACTCTTGGCAATTCCGCATAATTACGTGCCGAAGAATATTTAAAATCTATTGGAGAATCAACAATTCCAGCAACAACTGGATTATTATGAATATAATGTAATTTTTGTTTAAAAATTCTATGCGAAAACATCTCAATAGGGTGGTAACCATCCTGCCAAACTTTATATTTTGAATTTCTTTTGATTTTTAAACTTTCGTTGTAAAAGACAGGCAAATATTTAACGTATTCGCTGTCTTCCTCTAGTGTTTTAATAATTTGCACAGAAGTAAATTTCTTTAAATCTCTAATTATTTCACTTATTTTTCCCACATTACTCCTAGCAATTAAATGAATATGTGAAGGCATAATGCAAAATGCATAAATTTCCAGTCCTTTGTTTTGTTGACAATACTTCAACGAATCTATGATAATCTGAGTGTATGATTTTTTTTCGAACAGTTTAATCCAATGAACTATTGTAAAGGTCATAAAGTACGCTTTGGAGTCATCATGTGCTTTGTAGGCTTCGGACATAATAATGCTTTAATTGGTCCAATGTGAGAAACAGTTCTCTAAAGAACGTCCCACGCGAGCATCTCGCGCGGGATTTATCTATTATTACTTTAGCAAGCCTGTTCTGTCGTTAAAATCGTTAATCATTTCATCCCAACGATCAACTTGTGAGAATAATTTGCCCCAAATTTCGCGGTCATACCAAAGTTGATTTAGATCTTCAACATCTTTTTCCTGTTGTTCTACCCAAGTAAAATATTTAAGATTATGAATTGCTTTTCTGTCATTATAATTCAATTCTTTCATGTAATCCGGACTGGTACCCAATATACATTTTTCGAAATCTTTTACAGCTTGCATCTGAGAATATTCACCTTTTTCATCTGTTAATTCTTCGAGACGAGATTTGTACATATCAGCAGAATCGGTTGCAATAGTAACAATAACATCATCACTTGTCATTTCGTAATATTTTGCAGTTTTTATTGCAGAAAGAATGTTACCAATTCCTGAAATTCCTATTAGGTGTAAATTATTGATAACCTCCTGAGATATCCCGAATGATTTTAGGTAATCATGTCCGTCTTTTTCGTTGAACAAACGTAAAACTCTCATGCAATCTTCGTCATCAATAGCAGTTACAACGTCGGTATTCTTCACATTATGAACCCAAGGCACATGTTTATCACCAATGCCTTCGATACGGTGTCCACCAAAACCATTCATAAGTAAAGTAGGACATTGCAAAGCTTCAGAAGCAACAACTTTAACATGAGGAGCAATAGTTCTCAGGTAATCACCTGCTGCAATAGTTCCGGCAGAACCTGTTGCTGAAATATATGCCGCTAATTTGCTATTTTCATTTTTAATTGAATTATAAACATCCTCAATAGCTTTTCCAGTTGTATTATAATGCCAAGCACAGTTTCCGAATTCATCAAACTGGTTGAAAACGATACAATCAGGTCTAGTTCTTTTTATTTCCCAGCATTTATCATAAATTTCTTTCACATTAGATTCACAACCGTGAGTAGCAATTACCTCAGAACCAATAACATCGCGAAGCCATTCAAATCTTTCTTTGCTCATTTCTTCAGGTAAAATAGCAACAGATTCCGTTCCCATAACCTTTGAATCGAAAGCACCACCACGGCAGTAATTTCCAGTAGAAGGCCAAACTGCTTTATGATAAGTAGGATCGAATTCGCCAGTTGTAATTCTTGGAGCTAGACAACCATAAGCTGCACCAACTTTATGAGCACCAGTAGGAAACCATTTTCCAACAAGCAAAACAATTCTTGCGTCAACACCAGTAAGTTCTTTTGGTATCTCAATATAGTTTACGTCACCAAATAATCCGCCTTTTTCTTTAGGTTCGTTTCTCCATGTTATTCTGAAAAGATTTAAAGGATTTATCTCCCACAAACCAATATTTTTTAGCTGATCTTTAATTTTTTGTGGAATTAAATCTGGATTTCTTTGTTGCTCGAATGTAGGTAAGATAATTCCTCTTTCTTTGAAGCGTTTAACTGCATTTTCCAACGCTTTTTCGTTGGTTACTTTGTCAATAATTTGAATCATAATAAAATGTTTTTATTTATGTTTTGTGTATCCGTTGTATTTTTAGAATTTACAAAGATACAAAATAAGTAGTTATCGAAAAACGAATGTAAAATAAATGTGTGGAATAAGTTTATTGCAAAAATAACCAAGAAGTTTATCCAGCAACTTATGATTCTGCAAAATACCCAAGATTCTTAATTATGGCATTTCAAAAAACGACAGTCCAAATCTTTTTGACAGAAAACTCTCGAGCTGATCGACGTCGGATAATAATTCTATTTGTTTAAGTGTTAATGATGATTCGGACTTATTTTTCTGCAATAAATTTTTCAATTCTACCATTTTAAAATAAAAAGATTGAGATTGTATTTCAAACTGTTGCTCTGACAACTTGTTTTCGATGTCAAATCTTTTTTGTTTAATCACGTTGACAATATCAATAGCAGAATCAAAATCCAATTCGTTTCTTTCGAGAGATAATAATAGTTCGCACTCATAACTGGCACATTGCCTTGGTCTGCTAAGATAAATAGTACAACAATCGCAAAACTTATTACAAGGTTGAAGAAAAAATCCATGACCATGTTCTTCCTCGATATCCATTACTTCTCTAATTGCTAGTATTTCTTCGCTATCGAGCTGTACAAAACCAATCAAAGTTCCATCGCAACATAATCCACAAGGCAAACAAATATTTAATTCATCACTCATATTATCTTGATTTTTAACCCTATACAATCTTTATTTTGAACGTTTTAATGATATGTATAACTATGGGGTTTTAAGATTTTGCAAATTTCAAAAAAACTTATATTATTTTAAACTTATCGACATCAATTTTAAACAATTTGGCTGCATTTTTCCACAAAATAAGCTCTTTGTTATTGTCATCAAGTTCAAGTTGATTCATAAATTTTAAATAAGATTTCATGTTCGATATTGGCCAATCGGTGCCATACAACAAATAGTTTGGGTCACCAGCGTAGGTAATCATTTCCTCAATATCTTTCTTAATATAGCGTTCAAATTTCTCAGAGAAATCGCCAAGTACTAAACCAGAAACATCAGCAAACACGTTATCATTTTTATAGACAACCTCCATACAATCTTTAATCCACGGGTTACCAACGTGACATATCACTATTTTTAATTCGGGAAAATCGACCGCAACATCATCAATATGCAAAGGATGCGAATATTTCACTTTTCCGGTTGGCGCATAAGTATCACCAGAATGAAACATTACAGGCACATCGAACTCTATAGCCATTTCGTACCACACTTGTAGTCTGCTATCATTAGGATAAAAAGGTTCATAGCCAGGATAAAACTTCAATCCTTTTATTAAACCTTGCTCTAGGTATTCGCTAATTTCTCGAATATCGCGATGGTTATAATTTAAAAAACTAATACCAGAAACTACGCCCAAGTTATCTCTGCCTTGAATGGCTTCTACTACTTGCTTTGTACTTGGTCTATTTGGGCTTACCTTAAACGAAGACAGAACCAATGAATAATCAACCTTATTTTCCAGCATTGTATTGGTAAGAAGATCCAGACTGTTTTCCAATGAAATAACCTTGTCTTCGTGGTAATTGTTAATGTGTGTGTGAACGTCTATAATCATATATTTTTATT
>JBBQCZ010000061.1:0-20568 GCA_038319215.1 Bacteroidales bacterium
AGTTTTAAATACTCTTCCAAATGTTACAGCTACAGCAAATCCAAATCCGCAATGCGCAAACGAACCAGTAGATCTTGCAGCAAATGGTGCTGGAGGAACAGCTCCATATTCATATTCTTGGGATAACGGACTTGGTGCCGGACAAAATCACACAGTAAATCCAGCATCAAATACAACATACACCGTAACGGTAACCGATGATAATGGTTGTAGCGCGGAAGTTACTGTAAATGTAATTGTAAATCAATTGCCAAATGTAATTGCAACCGCAAATCCAAATCCGCAATGTGCTGGCGAAGATGTTGATCTTTCTGCAACTGGCGCTGGTGGTACAGCTCCTTATTCTTATGATTGGGACAATGGACTTGGTGCTGGTCAAAATCACACAGTTACACCTATTGCAAATACAACTTACACAGTTACCGTAACTGATGATAATGGCTGTACGGCTGAGAATTCTGTCGATGTTGTAATTAATCAACCTCCAACTTTAACAGCTACTGCAAATCCAAATCCACAATGCTCAGCAGAACCTGTTGATTTATCAGCAACAGCAAATGGTGGAACAGCTCCATACTCTTATTTTTGGGATAATGGTATAGGCGCAGGACAAAATCATACAGTAAATCCTGTTGCAAACACAACTTATTCTGTGACAGTAACCGACAATTTAGGATGTACTGCTGAGGCTTCTGTAAATGTAGTTTTAAATACTCTTCCAAATGTTACAGCTACAGCAAATCCAAATCCGCAATGCGCAAACGAACCAGTAGATCTTGCAGCAAATGGTGCTGGAGGAACAGCTCCATATTCATATTCATGGGATAACGGACTTGGTGCAGGACAAAATCACACAGTAAATCCAGCATCAAATACAATATATACTGTAACAGTAACTGATGATAATGGCTGTAGCGCTGAAAATTCTATTGCCGTTAATGTTTATTCATTGCCAAATGTAATTGCAACCGCAAATCCAAATCCGCAATGTGCCGGCGAAGATGTTGATCTTGATGCATTTGCAAGTGACGGGTTGTTGCCATACACATTTATATGGAATAATGGCATTGGAGCTGGACAAAGTCATACTGTTAATCCGATATCAAGCACTTCATATACTGTAACTGTAACCGACGATAATGGATGTACAAACGAAAATACTGTTAATGTCGTAATAAATTCGACGCCAACTCTTGTAGTTGTAGAAACCGAACAAGCGACTTGTGGAACTAATAATGGAGAAGCAACGGCAACACCAGCAAATGGAACTGCTCCGTACACGTTTCTTTGGTCAAATGCAGATAATAGTGCAGATGGAATTGCCGAAAATTTACTTCCTGGATTAATTAGCGTAGTGGTAACAGATAATAATGGTTGTACAATTAGTGGCTCCGTTGTTATTACTAGTCCATCATCAATGATATTAGTTAATACAGAAGTAAGTCCTGTTTCTTGCTTTGGCGGAAATAATGGAGTTGGAAATATTGATATTTCTGGCGGTACAGAACCATACGATATTACATGGACAAATGGAACTATTTCTGGTTCTCAAAATGGTGTAACAGCTGGGGATTTTGATATTTCAAATTTAACAAGCGGGTTTTATCTAGTACAAGTTACAGATGCTAATAATTGTGTTATTACTCAACCTTTAAATATTACTCAACCGTTAGCAATATCGTTAATTTCAAATATAACAAATCAATTGCAATGTTTTGGAGACGATGATGCCGCAGCAGACATAACAATTAGTGGAGGTATTTCTCTCTACGATTATACTTGGGATAATGGTTCGGTTTCTGGTTCGGTAAATGGTGTCGGCTCTGGACCTCATACACTTTCAAATCTTGATGCTGGAACTTATGCGATTATTGTAACCGACGATAATTCTTGTACTGCAAGTTTTAGCTTAATCATAAATCAACCAACTCAAATTGCGATAAACGCTACAATGACTAATGCTCCTTCGTGTAATGGCTTTACTGATGGAGATGCTGCTGTAACAATTTCGGGTGGAACTGCTAATTATAATTTTGGCTGGGATAACGGAACTACTAGCGGAACTCTCACAAATGTTGCTGGAGGACCACATAACTTGCCAGATTTAAATGCTGGAATATATGCAATTACAGTGACTGACGCAAATTCATGCACACAAACTGCAAATCTAAATATTACAGAGCCAGCTTTGCTTACATTAGCGCTCAATCTTATTCAGGATGTTTCATGTTTTAATGGTAATGACGGTAGTTTTAGTGCATTAATTACTGGTGGGACATCGCCATTTGATGTAACTTGGGACAATGGAACAACTTCGGGAGCAATCATCAACACCAATGCTGGACCACACACAATTTCAAATCTCGATCAAGGAACTTTCACAGTTCAAATTATAGATGATAATGGCTGTACTACTTCCGAAAATATAAATTTAAATCAGCCAACAGTTTTGTCAATAAATGCCAATATGACACTTGCGGCTTCTTGCTTCGGATATAATGATGGAGAAGCAGAAATTACAGTATCTGGAGGAGTTGCAAATTATGATTTATCATGGGATAACACAATAACTTCTGGAAATATTAATGGCGTTGCTGCTGGTACACATTCTATAGGCGCACTCACAGCTGGAACTTACACTGTTATTGTAACTGATGCGAACTCTTGTACTTTGAGTACTAATTTAATAATTTCTGAACCTCCTCAGATTACAAATATTATAAATGTAACATCAAATGTTAATTGTAATGGAGGTACAAATGGTGCTTTTGCCTTACTTATTTCAGGTGGAACTGCAAATTATAATCTTGATTGGACAAATGGAACTTATTCAGATAATCTTGTAAATGTTGGCGTTGGACCTCATAATATCACTAATATTCCCGCCGGCAATTACTCCCTAACGATTACCGACAACAATGCTTGTGAGCAAATTGAGACTTTCAATATTACTCAACCTTCAGCAGTTACTCTTACTGCAAATTCGTCAGTAAATGTTTCGTGTTTGGGTGGTACAAATGGATCTTTTAATGTAAGTTTGGGTGGTGGAACGCCTTTATATGATTTAACTTGGAATAGCGGAACAACTTCTGGCTCGCTAACAAACATTAATGCTGGAGCACAAAATATTACAAATCTTGACTTTGGAACTTATGCCGTAATTATTACTGATGATAATGGATGTACTCAAACTGTAAATATACTAATTGATCAACCAGCAACAGTTTTAAATCTTTCTGTTTTCTCTATTTCTGATGCAAGTTGCGTTGGCGTTTCGGATGGAACAGCAACTGTTGAAGCTACTGGTGGAGTCGCACCGTATGCATTTGTTTGGGATAATCCAAATGGCCTTGACGAAAATATTACTAATGTTACTTCGGGAACATACAATGTTACGGTAACAGATGATTGGAATTGTACTTTAACAATTCCAGTTACTATTGGTCAACCTGCTAATGGACTTACTGCTACTTACACTACTTCGGATGTAACATGCACAGGTTGGTCGGATGGAGAGATTACGATTACGCCCGCAGGCGGAACAGCTCCATATACTTTTAACTGGTCACCTGCTGTTTCGATTACAAATACTGCAATTGGCATAGCGGCAGGATCATATAATGTTACTATTAACGATGCTGGAACTTGTGAATTAATTCTTACAATTGATGTAATTGTCGATCCAAATGCTCTTGCGGTTAGTTTCGTAAGTAGCGATTCTGTTTCCTGCTTTGGAGGAAATGATGGTAGCTTAACAATACTCGCAACTGGCGGACAATCTCCTTACGATTACGAATGGAGTAATGGTTTACTCACTGTAACAACAACTGGTACTGCCGGAAATTACACAATTACAGTTACTGATGCTAATACATGTGTTGTTACTGCTGATAGCATTATTTATGAACCTGCATTACTTACTGGGATAGTAAATTCAATAACTCATGTTAGTTGCTTTGGGGAAAATAATGGGAGTGTAACAGTTTCTATTTCTGCTGGAACGCCACCATACACATATTATTGGGAAGATGGTTCTGGCACAAATCTAGGTATTACAACGGCTACGGCAAACAATCTCGCTGCTGACGACTATTTTATTTCGGTTACAGATGCTAATGGCTGTGGACCTGTAGCTTTGACTTCTACAGTAAATCAACCTATTGCCCCACTTAGTATTAATATTAGTGAAGTAACACAACCAACTTGCAATGGCAATTCTGATGGATCTATAACTGCAACTGCTGCTGGAGGAACAATGCCAGTTGTGTCTTACCAATGGGCAGCTCCAATAGATTACTATAATGGACAAACACCAGCAGCAATTCCAGCGGGAAATTATACAGTTACTATAACCGACACAAATGGATGTTCTGCTGAAAATAGTTTTACTTTAAATCAACCTAATGTTGTAAGCGTTGGTGTAACATTTGTTCAACCAAGTTGTAATGGTGATTCTAACGGAACTGCAACAGCAATAGGCAATGGCGGTAATGGCGGATTTACATATCATTGGGAAAACTCTGTAGGAACTACAATTTCGGCTTTGGCAACAGCATCAAATTTAGCAATAGGAACGTATTATGTTACAGCTACAGATGCTCTAGGTTGCAATGCTTCATCTTTTGTTTTGGTTACTCAACCAACTGTTCTTAGTGTTGGGTTAACTGGTGTAGATGCTTCAACTTATGGAAATAATGATGGCTCTGCAACTGCAAATCCTCTTGGAGGAACAGCAACTTATACTTATGAATGGGAAAACCAAGTAAATCCTGGTGTGATAATAGCAACAACTCAAACAGCTTCAAATCTTTATACTGGAACATATTGCGTAACAGTAACAGACATAAGAGGATGTACGGTTTCTAACTGTATTTTCTTAAATCAACCACCCGACCAATTAGCTGGAATCTTAACAGATCATCAAGATATTTCTTGTTTTGGATACGACGATGGTAGTATTACAATTATTGGTTATGGCGGAACTCCTCCATATATTTTCAATTGGGAACACCCACTTGGAACTAATATCGGAAA
Source organism: Bacteroidales bacterium (assembly GCA_038319215.1). GTDB lineage: Bacteria > Bacteroidota > Bacteroidia > Bacteroidales > ML635J-15 > Bact-19. Next base: position 5,035 of record JBBQCZ010000061.1, read on the forward strand.
TGGACCAACAATAAGCAATCTTGAGCCTGGAAATTACTATTTTACAATTATGGACCAGCTTGCTTTTGAGTGGGACACCGTAATAATTATTACTGAACCAACACAATTTATTTTTACTAGCATTACTAATACAAATGTTTCGTGTTTCGAAGGTACAGATGCTCATGTTGAGGTAGTTGCAGATGATGGAACTTCTCCATATAATTATTCGTGGGCAGACTTAACCGGACCAATTATTTTCAATAACGACACTTTATATAATGTGCCAGCAGGTACTTATTTTGTTACAATTACTGACGCAAACGCATGCGGGCCATTAACTGCTTCAACTATTGTTATTCAGCCTACATTACTGGAAATTAGCATTAGTCTTGTAAATAATCCACTTTGCTTTGGCGATGCAAATGGAGAAATAAATTCATCAACAATTGGAGGAACTATTCCTTACGTAAATTATCAGTGGGCTGCTCCAATTGATACATACACAGGTACAAACCCTAGCGGTCTTAGTGCTGGAACTTATGCCGTTACGGTTACCGACGATCTTGGTTGTACTGCTACGGATTCGTACAATCTAACTCAGCCAATTGCGGTAAACGGTGTTTTATCTGCTACTTCTACAACCGGTTTTGGTGCATCTGATGGAAACGTGTCAGTTGTGCCGTCGGGCGGAGTTGCTGGATATACTTTTGAGTGGGAAAACTCTGCTAATCCTGGAATAATAATTTCCACATCAGACTTTGTTGACAATCTTCCTGCGGGTAATTATTGCGTTACAATTACAGATTTAAATCTTTGTCAATTCTCAAATTGTATTGATTTGCCCGAACCTGATGAGCTTTTGGTAAGTATTGATTCGGAAAATATTGATTGTAATAGTAATGATAATGGAACTGTGGATGCTATTGTTACTGGTGGAGTTACTCCATATTCTTTTGAATGGCAAAATAGTTTGGGAGTTTTAGTCAGCACCGACCAAGCAATTACCAATTTACCACCAGATACATATTCTGTTACAGTAACCGACGCAAATGGATATACTGCTAATGCTAGTGTTGTAATTTCGGAACCGGATGCAATTATCTCACCTATTGCCGACATTTCTCATGTAACTTGTTTTGAGCTAAGCAACGGAAGTATTATTTTAAATCCAAGTGGCGGAACTATGCCTTATGATATTTCATGGTATGAGATAAGCACACCTGCAAATATTTTAAGCACTAACAGTATTTTAAATAATATTCCAGCTGGATTTTACAACTTTAGTCTCGAGGATGCTAATGGCTGTATTCATGATACTATTATAGAAATTACACAACCAGAATCTTTAATAATTTCTAGCGTAGAAACGCATAATCTTCCTTGTCCGTATGATGTAAATACTGGTTGGGCTGTTGTGCATTTTTCGGGTGCAACTCCGCCGTTTACATTTACATGGACAGATGCATCTTCTACTGATTTAGCAATCAACAACGACACTATTACAGGATTAACTCCTGGAGATTACAATATTTTAATTCAAGATGCGATTGGTTGTCCTTCAACTAACGAAAACTTTACAATCACTATTCCTGATGCTTTTGCTTTAGTTGGCGTAACCGATTCTGTTAGCTGTTTTAATGGCTCTGACGGATCAATATTACTAACTGTAACTGGCGGAACACCAGCTTATTCTTATGAATGGACTCCTTCGTTGAGCGATACCGAAAATCCTCAAAATCTTATTGCAGGAAATTATACGGTTACTGTTTCAGATACTAATATGTGTACTGCGGAAACTGCATTTATTGTTGGTGAACCCGATGCTGAATTAACAGTTTCGGTAAGTCAAACAGAATTTATAATGTGCTACGATGACGAAACTGCGGAATTTGAATTAGATATTGCTGGAGGAACACCTCCTTATTCGATAACTTGGGTAGACAGTGATTTAAATACTGGAGTTCTAAATCTTGCCGACGAAGGCACTATTGCTCAATCCAATTTACCATCATCGGATTACAGCATTACAGTTACCGATTCTAGATTTTGTGAGGCAAGTACAAACATAAGTATTTCTCAGCCCGAAAATATTATTTATAGTTTTGATGATATTATTTCCTCATCATGTAATGGTTTTTCGGATGCTGCGGTAACAATTACTGCAACTGGCGGTAGTGGAAACCTAAATTATTTATGGGACGATATGCTTATTCCTGTAACCACAACTGTTTATGATAATATAATATCTGGTTGGCATTACATAACTATCACCGACGAAAACTTATGTCAAAAATATGATTCTGTATTTATTAGTCAACCTGAAATACTAAGCTCAAATCTTGTTGACGATCTTTATGTTCTATGTTACGGCGATTCTACTGCAAATACCTCAATAATAATAAGTGGTGGTACACCTGATTACACTATTCAGTGGTACAATGAATTATATGAAAATGCTGGAAATTCTGAATGGATAAACGGATTAGGCGCAGGAGATTATTATCTTAGCATTACAGATTCGCACGATTGTTTATATGTCGATACCGTAACAGTAAATCAACCAGACGCATTAGCAACCCAAATGGATAGCATAAATCCATCATGTTATAATTATCAAGACGGTCAAATTTGGGTAAGCGTTTCTGGAGGTACGCCAGAGTATTCATATAATTGGGATTCGCCAGGAGCTACAAATTCGGATACAGCATTCAGTGTGCCACAGGGCATGTGGCATGTTACGGTTACAGATGCAAATATGTGTCGAATTTACGATTCTATTTCTGTTGTTCATCCAGATCCACTTTACATTACCGATATAACAACCCATGTTGATTGCAGTGCTTTTATGGGAACTTCTGCATTGACGGTAATTGGTGGAACGTCTCCATACTTCTACGACTGGTCAACTGAAGATAGTACGGCATTTGTTGCCAATTTACCTGGCGGCGCACATTCTGTTACAGTTACAGATAATAATTCATGCTCGGCTACTCATGAAATTGACGTTCCTGTAGTTGGTGGAATTTATGTAAATCTTATTCAAACAAATTACATATTGTGCTATGGTGATCAAACTGGAGCTGTAGAAACTCAGGTTTTTGGTCATTTTCCTGTTCATTATAATTGGAATATTACACCTAGTCAAGACGCTGCACAATATGAAAATTTACCTGCAGGAAACTATTCTGTAACAGTTACCGACAGTTGGAATTGTCTCGGCGATACTGCATATACAATTACACAACCAAACGAGTTACTCATAGACTTTGAAAGTCAAAATGTACTTTGCCGCAACGAATCGTCTGGCTGGATTATGACAACTGTAAGTGGTGGAACAGAAGCTTATCATCTTCAATGGCAGCATAATACTTGTACCAGTTATAATCTTTACGGATTGCCGATAGGAACATATTTTCTTAGTGTTACCGATCAAAATGGTTGTGCAACTTCGAATTCAATTGCCATTACCGAACCAGATTCTTCACTTTTTGCAGCAGTTGCAGCAATAAATACAAATTGTTATGGCTCAAACGATGGACAAGCTTTAGCTTTAGGTATGGGCGGAACGTCACCATATTCATTCCATTGGTCAGGTCCAAATAATCATATTATCGATACCGCTGTAACCGAATTTAACTTGTTCCCTGGTCTGTATCGACTTACAATTACAGATGGAAATAGCTGTCAATATTACACCCAAGCATCGATTGGAGAACCTGGTCCAATTACAATAACTGTAGATCAATATTTGGGTCCTTCATGTCAAGGAAATTGGGATGGATACATTGCTTTAGATTCTGTATCTGGTGGAACTCCGCCATACTGGATAAGGGTATCTGGTAACCAAACCTCATGGGAACAAGAAAGTCTATTTATTGACAGTTTGTTTGGAGGTTCATACAGAATAGACATTATTGATTCTCATAATTGTATTCAACTAGGAAATTCCTATGTTGTTGATCTTATTGATGCAGATACTGACTGTTTGCTAATTCCAGCAGCTTTTTCACCAAACGGAGATGGGTATAATGATTACTGGCAAATAGATAATTTATATATGTTTCCAAAAATATTGATACAAGTTTACAATCGATGGGGACAATTACTGTATGAAGGCGGTGCTTGGGATGGATTCTGGGATGGAACATACTATGGAAACGTTGTTCCCACAGGTGCATACATTTACAATATTGATATGAATAATAATCTCCGTTCTCGAACCGGAACTGTAACAATTGTTAAATAATTTCGTTAAAAACTGATATGAAAAAAATATTTACATACATAATTCTGGCATTTTTTACCGGAAATGTTTTTTCTCAACAGATTCCACTTTATAGTCAGTATTTTGAGAATAATTATATTATCAATCCAGGTGTTGCTGGATCAGAAAAGAATTTCTCCCCACTAAAATTAAGCGTTCATAAACAATGGATCGGAATTGAAGAGTCTCCATCTACACAATATGTTAGCCTTCATCATAGATTAGTAAACGATGTTATGGGAATTGGTGGGCTTATTTTTCACGATTCATTTGGTCCAATTAGAATGATTGGTGTTCAGTCGACATATGCCTATCACTTGAAAGTTAACAATAAACTAAGAATTTCTTTCGGATTAAATGCGATTTTCATGCAGTATATTATGAGAATAAGCCAAGACGACTTTTACGGTTATGAGCCAATCTTAACACGAGAGAGAACAAGTGTAACCGTTCCAGATGCAAGTTTTGGTGCCTATGCATACTCAAAAGACTATTGGGGTGGGATCTCTATTACAAATGTACTCCAATCAAAAATGAAAATTACAGGTACTTGGATGGATAACTCAAATAAGATGGTGCGCCACTATTTTATTATGGGAGGATATAAATTTAGTTTCCCAGGGCAATATCAACTTGAAATAGAACCGTCTTTTTTAATGAAATTTACAGAAACTACACCATTACAAACCGACGTAAATTTAAAATTGCATGTAAATAAAAGATTCTATGCAGGGCTATCTGTGCGTGGTGGCGATTCTTTTGTAACAATGTTTGGTTTTACTTTTGAAGACTACTTTTTCGGGATGTCTTATGATTTTACTTTTAGCGATTTATCGGCACATACTGTTGGATCTCAAGAATTAATCTTTGGTTGGAACCTTGGAATAAAGACAAAACAGGGTAAATCGCTCTATTAAACTAAATTTATTTTAGTTTTTATAATTTTGTATTGAAATTTATTTTATATTTGCGTTAGTGAAATGTTGTTATTTACCATAATTTTAACCGCCTTCAAATGAAAAGATTTTTACTGGGTATCGCTTTTCTAATTATAGCATCAACTAGCTTTGTTAGTGCGCAACAGTTGCCATTATACAGCCAGTATATGCTTAACGATTTCTTTATCAATCCTGCTATTGCTGGAACTAAAGATTATTCACCTGTATTACTTAGTATTCACAAACAATGGATAGGAATTAAAGATTCTCCTTCTACTCAGACATTAAGCGGACATACAATGCTTGCTAATAATAATGTGGGAATTGGAGCTATTATCTTTAATGACGATTTCGGACCTGAAAGTCATATTGGAATTCAAGCAATTTACTCATATCATTTTCACATCGACAGATTAAATAAGATTTCTTTAGGGTTAGCAGCAATTGCATTTCAGTATAAAATGGACCAACGTTTTTTCAATCTAACTGTTTTTGATGACCCTGCAATTACTTACATGGTAGAGAAAACTATCGTTCCTGATGCGACTTTTGGAGTTTATGCTTATGGTAAAAGGTATTATGGTGGTATTACTGCTGCTCATCTATTCCAATCTAAATTAAAGATAAATAGAAATCTTGAAGAAAATAAAATGGTTCGCCACTATTTTGTTATGGGTGGTTACAAGTTCGTTTTCCCAAATTCTCCACAGTTGGAAATAGAACCTTCTCTTTTAATGAAAATGACAGAGATTACTCCTCCTCAATTTGATATAAATTTAAAAATGTATTACGATAAAGATTACTGGTTTGGAATGTCAATTCGTCCTGGTGATTCATTTATTACTGCTATTGGATTTAAACACAACCAATATTATTTTGGTTATGCATATGACTTTACTTTCAGCGATTTGTCTGCATATACTTTTGGATCTCAGGAAATTATATTCGGGATGAATATTGGCGAAAATGTTAGAAGAAGTCGTTCTTTCTTCTAGACAATAAAATATTTTAATAAAAAAAAGCCGGACATCCGGCTTTTTTTATGCATTCTTAATCAAGTTTCCGATATAATCGAGTAATTCATCTTTACCTTTTCCCTCAACAGATGAAGTTACAATCATGTTTGGTAGGTTTTCCCATGTTTCAGATAAAACCTTACTATATTCATCAATACTATTTTGTAATTTCACTGGGCCAATTTTATCCGCTTTGGTAAAAACAATACAGAAAGGCACCGAGTTGCTCCCTAACCAATACATATATTCAATATCTATCTTTTGCGCTGGGATCCTACTATCGATTAAAACAAATAAACAGATTAAGTTTTCCCTCTTTAAAATATATGAACTAATCATTTTAATAAACTTTTCACGCAAAGTCTTTGGAACCTTAGCATACCCATAACCAGGCAAATCAACTAAGTACCACTGTTTGTTTATTAAGAAATGATTAATCTTTTGTGTTTTACCAGGACTAGACGAAATCTTTGCCAACCCCTTTGTATTTGTAAGCATATTTATCAAAGACGACTTACCAACATTTGAACGGCCAATAAAAGCGATTTCATGCATTGGGTCATCGGGACATTTTGCGTAGTCCTCATTTGACATTAAATATTCAGCATTTTTTATTATCATAGTTTTCTTTATTTTGTTAAAATTCGCTCAAGTTCATCATACAGCTTCTCTTCATTAAATGGTTTTGCGACAATATTCATATCCTTGTCTATTAGAAACATCGAAGGTGTTGCAAATACAGAATAGTCTAAAACAATTTTACCCTCCCAAGCTTTATATTCGCAAATCACATCCCACGGCAATTGATTTTCAACCAGATAATTCTTTAGAACATCTTCGTCTGAATCTATGCTAACAGCAACAATATCAATTTTTGCTTCTTTAAATATATTTCCAGCAGCAGCAAGTCGAGGCAATGTAATCTGGCAATGTTCACACCAAGTTGCCCAAAATATTACAAGTGTATAATCAGATTTCATTTCCGAAAGTTTAAAATCTTTACCTGTTGTAGTTTTACCAGAAAGATCGGGAGCTTTTTTACCGATACTAAGCTCTATATTACTTTTAATTCTTAGTTTAAGGCTTTCCGATCCACCACTACAAACATCACCGAACTCAAGACTCAATCTTGCAGCAGGCTCATTTAGGCTTAACGACTCAAATCCAGTAAGAATATACTCAAACAAGAAACTAAAAATAGCAGGATCTTCAAAATATACATAGTCTAAAACATCCTTACCTGCGGTGTAATAAATATCGGGATTATTGCTTTTAAAAAGCTTAAAGTAATTTAAAACAACATTTGTATATGCATCAGAATTTATAAGAGCTACATCCTGAATTTTAAAACTTTTCAAATAATTCTCTTTTAAATATTCATTTTTCTCAAAATCATTTAGCTTAGTAGAAATAGGCAAGTCTTTAAAATAAACTAAATATCTCCCAGCGAAACTATTTGGATTCTCTTTTATAACCCTATCAACATTTTTATTTTTTAGTGATATCTCCTTTCGCAACTCACTTTCGGCTTTTTTTCTAAACTTACCATCTGGATATATTTCTACTAATTGACTTAGGACATCAATTTTATAATCAAAAATATATTTCTCAACAATATATGAATAAAGTTGAGTATTCTCTGCCGATTTAACAACACTTAAGTTGTACTGCGGATTATCAATTTTAGTACTAATCTCAACATCTTCGTTATTAAATATCACATCAAATGAATCCTGAGTATCAAGAAATACTCGATATAAACCAATTTCCTGATTGTCGAAATTAAAGTTAAAATTCCCATTCAAATCTGTTCGTAATATTTCAATGATTTTAGATTCATCCCCAAACTGAGTACAAACATTTAACTCACGACGCATGTACCCTTCTATCCTACCACTTAGACTATATTGAGCAGAAATTGACATACTGCAAAGGACAAACAATAACAACAAATAGTTTTTCATACCATAAAATAATAAAGATTCAAAAGTACACTATATATTTAAAAGAAAAAGGCTGCAACAGAATAATTTCATTTGCAGCCTTTTTTATTACTTTATTCGTTTACTTTTTACAAGCGTCACAATACATACTCTTCACTCTAGTGTTGGTGAATGTTTGTATTGAAAGTTTGTCGCCAGTAAAAAGTTTACAAAAATAGTCTTTATCCTGATTTTTTACTTTCTCTAAAGCGTAATAGAAATTGTTTGAATGAGTTTTATACTCAACTTTCGAGCAAACAGTTACATAGGTTGTTAATAAAACCAAAGGAACTCTTTCATTATAAATCCATGGTTCTAACAATTGAATAGCATATTGATAATCTGCATGATTGATAAATATACTAGCAAGTTTTAGAGAATTCTCCCATGTAAGTTCGTCAAATCTTATAATTTCTTTTATTTTAGTTAGACTTTTTATTACAAGAGGATGGTCATATCCGAGTGAATCTTTGTAAATATCCATTACTTGATATTGAAGTTCTATATTTAATAAATCTACCAAATCAACATTAATTGGAGTATTGTAAATTCTATCAATTCTTGTTTGAAGTTTATCCGTAGTGTTAGTATTTTCCATATCGGAAACTGTTACTTCACATAAAATATCATTATAATCAACATAAATATTCTCATTATCCAATTTATAAAGATCATCAACCTTGGTCATATATTCGTCATCGAGAACGTCCATAAATACGAATTGTGTTAACCATATTTTATTCATATTAAGACCAACATAATCGCGACCTTGAGGAATTCTCATATCTGAAACCGCTTTTTCGTTGTAACGACCTTCTACAACCCTTTTAAGAATATACTTTTGGATAGACAATGCTCTATCTAGTTGGTTTGCTTCAACAGCCTTATTAAACTGATCCACAACATATCGTTGCTCTTTTTCGCCATCAATATCGTAAGTAATCCAGATAGTTACATCAGCATAACGATGGTTTACTAACAAGAATTCTAATTCTTTAGCATTTGAGTTTACATATTTAATAGCATCATCAAGACCCATTTCGCATACCGCATCATAAATGGTACCTTTGGCATCAGACTGCAAATCTTTTAAATTAGGAGCTGTAACAATTGAATCAACAATACTAGCATTTTGATTTTCTTCCAATGCCTTTACAATGCTTTGAGCTCTTTTTTTCTGAAGAACAGCATTATCATTCTGTGTACCCTCTAAAGATGAGAAAGCCGAAATAAATATTGTATTAATAATAAAATCTGGTTCATTTAAGGCTGACAACACTGGCACCATATCCTCGGGTTTGTAATTAAATTTACCTTGTTCGAATGGAATTCTAAAACTTAGTTTTGTTGAAGTTTCTGTAGGTGCATATTCTGGCACTCCAGCAGGCAATAATGTGTCTGGCAATAGACCAATTTTAGGGACAAAATCATAAATCTTTTTATCAACCCAAGATTGAGGAATATTAGCACAAACAGATTTTTCTTTAATTACCATTAAATTTAATTCAACATCCTCAGGTTTAAATTCAAGAGGCAGTTCCCCTAGAACAACTTCGAGTTTTGTTACCTTATTTTTTTTGCCTTCACCTTCGGCAAGATTTTTCTTATATAATTTTTTTGACCAAGTGCGTTTAGTCATATAACCAATATTAACACTCGAGTAATCGGCAATATTTTCGCTTTTACATTTATCAAATTGACCTTTTTGCACAATATCAACAGCAAGAGCATCTTTATTCCCTTTCATAAATCTACGAAATTTCTTTAAATCATTATATTTAAATACAATCTCGCCTAAATCGTTTACAGATAATCCTTGTTGTAAATCAACTAAATCGGGCATTTTGCGACTTGTTTTTTTACAAACCTTATCATCATAAGGCTTTAATCCATATTTTTTTGTTGTTGGAGGAACGGTCAATTGTCCTTCGCCAAGTCCAGAATTAGCCAACGAAGCATAATTTCCAATATAGACAGATACAAAAACTTTTTTACCAGCTTCGTCAACTTTGCCACTTACACCAGCAAAAAAGTATTTCTGAGCTAACAAATCTTTTGAGTATTTTCCTGTTTTCCATCTTTCTAAAACCTGATTGGCCAAAGATTCATAAGAGATATACTCATTTGAAACTCTAATAGTTATGCGACCAACAACTTCGGCACCAATACCTGTTCCGCCTGCAGCAACAAGTCTATCTCTAACAGTTTTATAAGCACCAGAACCATCCAGACTAGCATCTTCAGACTCAGACATCATAATAGCATGTTCTCTAGCTGGCTTAATGAAAAAATCATGAGCTTCAAATCCTTCAAGATTTAAAGAGTCCATGAAGGTATTAATTTTGTAAATCAACACATCCTGAAACAATTTTTCATTAAATGCAGTTGGATTAATCGGATCGGTAGAATAAATATCTCCGTCCATAAACGTCTTCTGGGCTTGCAAATTAACCGATAATACAAGCATTGTGGTAACTAATAAAATAAAAATCCTTCTCATTTACAATATTTTATAAGGTTAATATTATTTTTGCCTAAAAATAATAATTATCTTTAATTTAAAAAACATTTATTTGTTTTTGCTATTAACATGTTTTAAACCATGCTACAAAATTTAAGAATTGATAAATATTTATGGGCTGTTCGTGTTTTTAAGACAAGAAGCATTGCTACAGATGAATGCAAGAAAGGACACGTTATCATTAATGATATTCAGGTAAAGCCTTCCCGCACAATAAAACCAGGCGACATCATCTATGTTAAGGCTCCTCCAATAATAAGAACTTTCCAGGTTGTAGATTTGTTGGAAAGAAGAGTTTCTGCTATAATTGCAAAAGATTTTGTTGTGGAAACTACTCCCGAATCGGAGTTTATAAAACTTAAATTAGCAAAAAATACGTTTGTAGTTCACGAAAAAGGTAGTGGCAGACCAACAAAAAAATCAAGAAGATTAATTGAAAAATTTAAAGACGACGAAAAATGATAATTGCAGAACAAAAAAGGAAAGAGAATATAATTGAATATATTATCTACATCAGGCAAATTCAGGATATAATTAGAGCGGTAAATTTCGACATCGACCAACTCGATAAGATTATCATTAGTCAATTTACTGTTAGTGAAAAAATAAAAGTAAAAATACGCCAATGGTATGCTGATATTATTATCAGTATGAAAGAAGAAAAAATAGAAATAGAAGGAGATTTACAATTCGTAAACCAGCTAATTAATGATTTGGATAAGATTCACAACGACTTGCTGAACGATTCGCAAGAGATAAAACATGCTGAATTATATCGCTGGGCAAAAAATTACATAGCAGAATTTAAATTATTATCAGGAAAAACAAATGCATCTGAAATTCGAGTTTGCATTAATGCCCTACACAGCTTATTTCTGCTAAGAATTAAAAAGGAAATAGTTTCGGAGGAAACAATGCAAGCTATGCAAACATTTAGTAATTTACTTGCACATATTGCTCTAAAGTTTAGACTTCAAGAAAACCCAACACTTTCCAATTCTAATTAAACTGAGGGTCGTAACCAGAATCATTAAGTATTTTCTGGTAATCGGTTTCATTCATTAGTTCTGACAAGCTAACACTATTATTCTTCACATATGCTTTAATAATTTGAAGCCCAAGCCAATTGACAGTTCTAGGAGGACTATCGGGTCCAAATTGAGCTGTAAAAGGTGCATTTTCTACAAACTTTCTTATCGTAAAATAATCAGTAACAAATAGTAGTTTGTTTTCGATAAGACCAGTCCACATATCTCTTTCAAAATGCTCACAGAATGAAAGTTGATTCGCAGTAAATTTATTTTTTCTGGACTCACTAAACTCAGGATACATTGCGTCTAAAAAATATTGTCTGCGACCATTATAAATCATGTACTCCAATAAGTTTTCAGATTTAGGGATAAAAGGATACTGATCGTCTACCCAGGCAGTCATAACATCAATTGCAATCTGTTCTTTGGTCATCTCCGCCTTCGCATACTCCGGAATATCGAGCATGTTATACAATTCACAATCACTTCCTAAATATTTATCTAATCCAATTCCAATAAAATCACCAGTAACTACAACAGAGTGATTAAAACCTGCAACAAATGAAACAATTCTTGGAATTTTTACTTCGGGGTAATAATATAATAAATGTTTAAAACCATTTGTTAGCTCCTCATTTACTAAACTCATATCTTGATATTTCTCTTTTACAATTTTTGAAGCCTCTGTTACCGAATAATCATTCAAAAATGTTTCAAGATATGTCAAATATGACGAATTTTCAACTCCGCCAATCGATATTATATCGTAATTATATACTTCAAAAAAGTCTGCATATTTCTCATTCAACTTCTCAATATTTTCATAAGCATCACCATCTAGGACTTTTTGTAAATCCAAATCAAACCGTTCAACTTCAATGCTAAGTTCAATGTCAGAAACATCAACATCTAATGGATCTTTACTAATAAAATGTCTTATTATAAAAAAAACAATTACTGCTAGAACAACAAAAACGAGTATATAAATTAATTTCTTCTTCATTTTACAAATTGCATGAAAAATATTATTATTTTTGTAGCTAATGATTTACTAATTTTAAAACCATAAAGATATGAAAAAAATTATTGTATGCATATTTGCTGTTATTTTAACTGGAAATATTTTTGCTCAGAAGTTATCCGGCGGGCTATTTTTTGGACCAACTATGTCGTGGATGAGCACGGATAGCAAAACGGTTACTACAGAAGGTGTGAAATTAGGATATACTTTCGGAGCTTTAGTTGACATTAATCTAATGGATAATTTTGCAATTTCAACAGGTATTCAATTTGCGAACATGGGTGGAAACGTGAAATTCACAAATGGAACAATGCCTTTTACATCCAAAGAAGACATTGCTTTTGACACATTAACTGCTGGAAGCCAGATAAGTTATAATCTTAATTATCTTGCTATTCCTTTCGGATTTAAGGGAAAAACTAATGAAATTGGATATTTAACTTACTTCCTTAAAGCTGGAGTTACACCTTTAATTAATATTAAAGCTCTTGCTGACGTTGCTGGTCAGGAAAGTATTTTATTGGATAATAAGTCTGTATCTCTATTTAATGCTGGATGGCATATTGGTGGTGGTGCTGAATATTCTATTTCAGGGAATACTAGAATTCTATTCGAGATTCTATATACAGGAGGATTACTAGATGTTGAAAAATCTAAAGTATTTAATACTGCGGCAATGGAAACAACAACAAATCCTAAAGTAGCATTAAGTGATATTCAATTAAAAGTAGGTATTTTATTCTAAGATATTAATTCTTAAAACAATACGCCCGGCCGTTTTTCTGTCGGGCTTTTTAATTACATATAATATGAAAATAGCATTAGCTCAGTTAAACTATCACGTTGGAAACCTAGAGAATAATACTAAAAAAATAATCACTAGTATTATTACAGCAGAAGAGAATGGCGCTGACTTGATAATATTTTCAGAACTAGCAATTTGTGGTTATAGTCCACTAGATATGCTTGAGCAAAAAGAATTTGTGGAGAACTGCGTTTCTCAGCTTGACAAATTATGCGAATACACTAAAAACATTGCTGTAATTGTTGGCTTACCAACTTTAAACACAAATAGTCGTGGCAAAAACCTATATAACTCAGCTGCGTTTCTTTACGATAATAAAATACAGAAGATTTTTCACAAAACATTATTGCCCACCTACGATGTGTTCGATGAATATAGATATTTTGAGCCAAATGATATTTTTGAAATAATTGAATTTAAAGAAAAAAAGATTGCTATCACCATTTGTGAGGATTTGTGGGATGAACAAAGATCTTATGGAATTTTTGACAGAGAAATGCTATATAAAAACTCGCCACTAGAAATGTTAAAAAAATTCAAACCAGATTTTGTTGTAAACATCTCTGGCTCACCATATTCATACAATCAAGCCGATAATAGACAAGAAATTTTATTTAAGAATGCAGTAAAATATTCGCTCCCAATTATATATGTAAATCAAACCGGCGCCAATTGCGATTTAATTTTTGATGGAGGTAGCATGGTTATTAACAAAGCAGGTAACACGGTTTTGCAATGCGAGTTCTTTGAAGAAGACTTTAAAATAATTGATTTGGACAATATTGACAACATAGTACCACTAAAAAAATCAAACAATTCATTAACAAGCAAAAGAATAGAATTTATATCGAAAGCACTTATTACAGGTATAAAAGATTATTTTACAAAATCAGGATTAACCAAAGCAGTTATAGGATTATCGGGAGGAATCGATTCAGCAGTTACTCTTGCCTTAGCCATCCAAGCTTTGGGCAACAAAAACGTGGATGTATTATTAATGCCATCTATATTTTCAAGCGATCACTCAATTGATGATTCGGTAGAAATGGCAAAAATATGTGATATTAAATACCATATAATTAATATAGAGAAATTAAGGAACGGTTTTACAGATACCCTTTCAGAAGTTTTTACAGGAACAAAAGAAGATGTTACTGAAGAAAACATACAGGCTCGAATAAGAGGAAGTTTGTTAATGGCATATTCAAATAAATTCGGAAATATTGTGCTTAATACGTCTAACAAAAGTGAGGCAGCTGTTGGATACACAACTCTATACGGTGATATGAATGGGGCTTTATCAGTTTTAGGCGATGTTTATAAAACAGATGTATATTTGCTTGCTCACCATATAAATTCTGCTTATGGCAATATAATACCTAAAAATATTATAACCAAAGCACCTTCGGCAGAGTTAAGACCTAACCAAAAAGACAATGATTCTTTGCCAGACTATGATATTCTCGACAAAATACTATTTGCATATATTGAACAAAAAAAATGTGCAAAAAAAATTGCAGAATTAGGTATAGATAGCAAAACAATTGATTTTGCAATAAAACTAGTTAACGGCAACGAATACAAGCGCTTTCAGGCACCTCCAATACTTAGAATTTCATCTAAATCATTTGGTTTTGGAAGAAGAATGCCAATAGTTGCAAAATTTAATTAATTTTAAATATGAAATTTTATGAAATATAGTATCTTTAGCCGGAATAAAAATTAATACTTATGAAAAAAATAGCTTTATTATCAATTGCCGCGATTATGATAATCGCATTATCTTCTTGTGGTGGACCGAAATCAGATGTGAAAAAAATGCTGAAAATGTTTAAAGAATATACTGACGTTGCAGTGAAAGCAGTTGAAGATAAATCTTTAGACGATAAAGAATTAGTAGAATTAAACAAAATCAGTAAAGAGATTGATGATTTGTCGAAACAGCTCGATGAAAAGTATGAAAGCGATACAGAT
>JBBQCZ010000062.1:0-20467 GCA_038319215.1 Bacteroidales bacterium
TGTATCATGTTCTCAAACTGCAACTATAAAATATGAGGAAGAAAAAACTGATCCTAATATTTCTGTTAGTGGTGTTGACGAAGAGTATATGTTAACTTCGGGGAAAGACATAAGTATAGGTAGGAATTTTACTGCAGGAGAAGTCTCATCGGGAGAAAATATTATTATTATTGGAAGTGAATTAGCGGGATTACTATTTAAACATAATGAGAATCCAATTGAAAAATTTATTTCTGTTGGTAATATTCGCTATAGAATTATTGGTGTTCTAAAAGAAAAAGGTACTAGTTTTGGTGGTAGTGGTGATAAGATTTGTCTTATTCCATTAACAAATGCGCGACAAAATTTTTCTGCTTCGGATAATAGCTATATTATTAGCATTATGCCAGATGATCAGTTAATGATAGAATTGGCTGTTGGCGAAGCAGAAGGCGTTTTCCGAAATGTAAGAAGGCTAACCATTTTTGATCAGAATAATTTTGCGGTTAAAAAGAGTGATAGTCTTGCAAATATGTTGTTAGATAATATATCTGTAGTAACTATTGGTGCTACCATTATTGGACTTATTACATTACTTGGGGCATCAATTGGATTGATGAATATTATGTTAGTTTCTGTTTCTGAAAGGACGCGTGAAATTGGTATTCGTAAAGCTTTAGGAGCTCAATCAGGAACAATTAAACAACAGTTTTTGTTCGAATCCGTATTTATTGGACAACTTGGCGGTGTTTTAGGAATTATTTTGGGAATTATTGCAGGAAATTTAATTAGTCTTTTTACTGGAGGAGCTTTTATTATTCCATGGCTCTGGATACTTCTAGGAGTATTTTTATGTTTTATTGTTGGAGTTGCTTCTGGATATTTACCTGCCGTTAAAGCATCGAAATTAGATCCGATTGTAGCTTTGCGATACGAATAAAAAAAATGCGAAACTTTCGATTCGCATTTTTCACAGTAAATATTTTTATTACTTCAATAGTTTTGGGATAAGATCTACAACTCTGTTTGAATATCCCCATTCGTTATCATACCAAGTTAAAGTTTTAAGCATTCTGCCTTTAATCATTGTACAGCCAGCATCGAAAATTCCTGAATGTGGATTGTGGACGATATCAATAGAAACTAAAGGTTCTTCTGTGTATTGTAAAATTCCTTTAAGTGGACCATCAGCAGCTTTTTTTATTGCAGCATGAACTTGTTCTATGGTAACATCAGTTTTTAAATTTACCACTAAATCTACTGAAGAACCTGTAGGAGTAGGAACTCTCATTGCCATACCATCAAGTTTTCCACTAAGTTCTGGAATAACTTTGCCAACTGCTTTTGCCGCTCCAGTAGTTGTTGGAATCTGAGAAACTGCACATGATCGAGCTCTTCTTAAATCACTGTGTGGTCCATCAAGAATAACTTGGTCGTTAGTATATGAGTGAATTGTTGTCATCAGCCCATTTTCAATACCAAAATTATCATTAAGTATTTTTACCACAGGAGCCATACAGTTAGTTGTGCACGAAGCATTTGACACACATTGTAAATCTGGTGTAATAATATGGTCATTAACGCCAAGAACTATCATTGCGTCAATTTCATCTTTTGCAGGAACACAAAGTATTACTTTTTTTGCTCCGTTTTTTATATGGTCACCATAACCGCCTTTTGGACTTTCTTTAGAGGCAAAAATTCCAGTTGCTTCAATTACAACATCAGGTTTTACGGCCCAAGGAATAAGTGCTGGGTTTCTCTCAGCACTAACTTTAATTTCTCTACCTTCAACAATTATTGATGTCTCATTAAAACTAATATTCCTATCGAATTTACCTTGAGTTGAATCGTATTTTAATAAGTGTGCTAGAGTTTTAGTATTTGTTAAATCATTGATGCCAATGATTTCAATTTCATTGCTGTCGAAAGCAATTTTAAATACATTACGTCCGATTCTTCCGAATCCATTAATCGCAACTTTAATTTTTGTCATGACTATTTAATTTAAATTTAATGCAAAAATAAAAAAAAAGCCTCAGATTACTGAGGCTTTTTGTCAGTTTTATAAATGTTATTTAACAATTAGTTTTGTAGTTTGAACATTTGTTCCAGCTTTCATTCTAACAATATAAACGCCAGCTTTTAGAGCAGAGCAATTATATGCTACTGAGTTTCTTCCTGCTGCCATGTTTGAATAATTAACAACATCAACAAGTTTACCTTGCATGTCAAATAATGAAATTTGAACAGCAGATTTCTCAGTTAATTTTATGTTGAAGTTTGTGGATTCGCCAGCAGGATTTGGGAATACAGATACAGCAGTACTAACAATAGTATTTGTGTTCTCATTAATATTTGTTGGACCAGCAAAAGATTTGCAAACAAATATGCCTCTACCATGAGTTCCAGCATATATTAAACCATGATTTCTAACTCCAGAATCTGCATTTAGTTCGTTAATCCAACCATTGCGATGAGTTTGTTGGCGTAATTGATACACAGGAACATAATCAAATCCATTAGCATTTTGATCAACCCAAACTGGATTTGTTGCAGTTATGTCATCAGTTGAATAAACACCGAATTCAGTTCCAACAATAACTTTACGAGAATCGCTCCATAAAACTACAGCATCATAAGCAGGCATTGCTGGTAAATTGCCTTGTTTTGAACTGAAACTTCCTGTTCCAGAAGTAACAGCAGGAGCAACGTTTGCACTAGTTGAATAATAAACAAAATTTGTTGAACCATAGTTTCCTAAAGTAAGAACTAGATTTCCTTGAACTTCAGGGTCAACGCCCATTCCAGTGATAGTACGATTGCTAAAAGAAGCAATTTTTGCAACTTCAAGACCATACGCGTCATTGATATTATCCATTTGGTTAGCAGTTCTGTTCTCAATGAATCCTTTTATTCTATATAGGTTTGAACTACTTCCTGCATTTGTAGAAACATAAAGAATATCGCCATCATTTGACCATTCCATATTATTAACTACTTCACCAGGTATTGGTGCTACAGGCAACCAGTTTGCTTCTTTTCTTAAACTTAGAGCATCACGTGTAACCCAAACACTTCCATTAAAACCTACAGCAAAAAGTGATTGATATGTGTCATGAACTTTAATAGTATCGTCTTCAGCAACATCTTGGTCTAAAGTAACATTGAAAAATTTATTAGGAACATTACTTTCTACTTCAACAACTTCTCCAGCAACATAATCACGAGGAGCAATTTTAATTACAGTATCAATAGAATTAATGTCATAGAAACTTTCCCAAAGAGTTATTGGTGTAATAAATGGATGACCAAAAGTCTCATCACCAATACCAAGCACTGTAGCAGTTATTCTTGTACTGTATGGGCTTACAGCAGTACCGTCAGCTCCTTTTTCATCAGATCTAAATAATTGACCATAATAAATTGTTGTGAAAATGATATTTGGGTTTAACTGTGATATTTCTGCATATCCACCGTCGCCACCAGTAACTTCGTAATATTCATGAGATGTTCCATTACTTACTGTGTTTGCAGGATTAAGTAATATTGAACCATTATCCTGTGTACCACCTAATACTTCGTTTTCAACAATCCCATGAGATATCCCGTAGAATTGTGTAACATTAAAGAATTTATTTTTTAATTGCCAAGAATTTCCGCCATCAGTAGATCTGTGAATTCCACCATCAGAACCGCAAAAAATCACATTAGGATTTGTTGGATGGAAAACTATTGCATGTTGATCAGCATGTACATATTGTAAATCATTAACATCGATACTCCAATAAGTTTTAAGATTCCAGCCTTCTGTCTTTCCCCAAGTCCAAAGACCATATTGTCCACCAAGGATAATTTTATCTTCATTATTTGGGTAAACTGCTATAATATTATCATAAGTACCTTGGTTTCCGAGTGGATTGAAGTTTACTGATCCACCAGGGCCAATAATGTACCATGACTGTCCTTTATTATCTGAACGGTAAACGTTTAATAGGCTACCATCGCTTTTAGTACATTGAGCGTAAATAATATTTGGGTTTGAAGGAGCTATTGCATATTCAGTTCTAGAAGAGTTTATAGGTAATAAACCTTCGCTTGTACCAGAAACTTTTGTCCAAGTTCCTGTAGCACCACCTTCATTAGAAACATAAGCTCCAATACCTACATCAGCAATTAGAAAATTTCCATCAGGACTAATTTTTATATCCCCAGCAAATTCTTTAATTGGGAAGTTTGCTACATTTAATATTGGATTTGTCCAAGTTGCTCCACCGTCGGTTGTAAATTGGATACCTTGATTAGTTGCAGCAAATATTTTTCCACCTATTGTTGGGTGGGCAACCAATTTATTAACAAATACAAAAGTGTTTTTACTTTCAGTAGTTGACCATGTTGATGCAATTCTTTCGAAAGCAACACCATCAGTTGATTTCCATATTCCAGCGCCATCAAATCCTCTTGATCCAGTTCCGTAACCTTGGTAAAAACCCTCTCCTGTACCAAAATAAATAACACCATCTTTATCTTGACAAATTGCTCCAACATTTAAATTAGGAACATCATTTGATTGTGAATCGCCAGAGTATTTTACCTGTGTCCATGAATTTCCAGAAGTGGTTGATTTCCACAAACCACCAGAAACTCCACCTGCATACATAGTATTCGGATCGTTTTTGTCGAAAATTATCGCACGACAACGTCCTCCAATATTTGTTGGACCGAGTTCTGTCCAATTTAAATCTGAAATAGCTTTGCTTTTTCTAAGCAATGCAATTTGATTTAACGCATTGTCAATGTCGCGAACATCAACAGACCCAGTAAGTAAATTATTCCTTCTGTTTGCCTGCCATTCAGCTGCTCCATGGATAGTATTTTCTACTATCACCTCATTTTCGCTGCGAGGAACATATTTCTTTTCTGATTTTAAAGAAACATTTATAAGAATTATCCCCGAAATGATAACCAGCGAACCAATCAAACCTAGTGTTAATTTCTTCATATTCACAATTTTACGTTATAACAATGCTAATAAAATAATAAAAAATTTTAAACGTCTAATATATATACTTTTATTTTACCATCCAAAAAAAATAATTAATGTTTTCAACATATTATATTTAATATGTTTTTCTGTCTTCTTTTCTTTGACTTTTACGATAATCTCGATTAATTTGAGGGTTGTATTTTGCTCCAAAGTGGTAACTCAGATACAAATATAAAAAGTTAGAAGACTCTTTTCCTGCCATGATTTCAATAGGTTTTAAGTAACTGTCAAAAATTACTCCTGTTTCGAGTATTTTAGTTTTCATTACATCTTTGCTAAAATCGAAACACATACCCATTTTTATGTATGCACCTGGATGTAATTTTATTTCACTAATTCCTAAATTAAACGGTGCTTTTCCAACAATGTCAGTAGGGTTGTTTTGGATGTTTATATCAATTCTATAATTGGAAGTATATGGGAAAAATTTATTGTTTATTATTTTTACGCTGTCCACAATTTCATAATAAATTGGTTTGCTTACGGCTAGAGCTAGTCCAAATGATCCAACTAAATGAATAGAAATACTGTTTTTGTCTCTTTTGTCAAAAATCATTTTATTGTATCCATATCCTATTTTTAGATTGCTTACGGTGTATGTTTTTCCAAAAACAAATTTGCGAATTGAGTATTCATCGAAATATGGATTTACAACCTTTATTTCTTTAGAACTTTTCATGTAATTATATTCCGATTCGTAAAATCGTCGTAGTCGATAATTAATTCGAGTAGAAAAGCTATAATATAACCCCCAACCATTTGAGTTAAGTTTTATACCATAAGAATTTAAGTTGTAATTATCAGGTTCTCTTGATGTTTCAAGTTCTCCTTGTGCAAAAGCAATCGTAGTAAAAACTACAAAAAACAAATGCAGCAATAATATTTTTTTGTTAAAAAACATAATTGCTACAAAGGTAATAAAAACTTAATAAACAAATCGCGTTAAGCTCTTTTTTCTATGTTATTTGTTTGTGATTTTCCGTATGCTGGACAGTCATGAGTAGTTTTACAAGAATATAAACCAAAACAAACTAGAGTTGCAAGAGCAAGAATTATCAAAACTTTTTTCATATTATTTAAAATTTATTTGTGCAAACATATTGAAATTATATTTAGTTTAAACGGATTAGATAGTGTTTTTATTAACAAAATTGAGTTAATATTTAAAAAAAAGAGGCAATAACGCCTCTTTTTTTTAAATAATTTAATATTTTTTATTGAAGAACAATCTTCGATGTGTAATTATTAGATTTAGTATTTATTTGAATGATGTAAATTCCTTTTGCAAGATTACTTAAATCAATAATACTCTGCGAAGAAGATAAAACTAATTTACCAGTATAATCCATAATATTAATAGTGTCAATATTATTTCCACTTATTTCAATAATACCATTTGATGGGTTAGGGAAAACGCTATAATTTTCTGCATTTTCTGTGTCAACTCCAACACCAGGTATAACTGTAATTATTATTTCGTCGGTTACTGAACAGCCATTCGAGCTAGTAACTGTGAGTGAAATTGTATTGATTCCTTGATTAAGAGTATCCGCATCAATTGTGATAAAGTTTGTTGTTTCTCCAGTTGTCCATAAGTAATTTGGATGACCAAGCTGTGCACCTAAAACGATAATTTGGTCATCATCCACAAGCATGTCCGCACCTAAGTCAACTATTGGTAAAGGATAAATGCTTAAACTCATCTGATCTGAATTTACACAACCATTTACATCTGTAATTGTACAACTGTAAATTGAAGCTGTATCAATTGTTATAG
Source organism: Bacteroidales bacterium (assembly GCA_038319215.1). GTDB lineage: Bacteria > Bacteroidota > Bacteroidia > Bacteroidales > ML635J-15 > Bact-19. The sequence continues at coordinate 6,804 of JBBQCZ010000062.1, forward strand.
ACTGAGTTGTTTCGCCAGTATTCCATAAATATGATACTGCATCAGGAGCTGTAAGCTCAGTAGATAACCCATCACAGAATGCTTGATTTGTTCCAAGATCAATTACTGGTAATGCGTTAAATAATACGTAAACACTATCATTTCCCTGACAACCTCCAGCAACAGTTACAGTTACATAATACCATGCAGAAGTTGTTACTGATAGAGTTGACGAAGTTGAGGCGTTGTTCCATAACCATGCAATACCATCAATTGGACCTAAAGTTACAGTTTCACCTTGACATGATTTTATAGAGTCTGTTTCATGAAGATCAATGTAAACAAAACTATTAAATTCAACATATATGTTAGCCGATCTTTCACAATTATTTTCATTTGTAACGGTGACAAAATACGTATCTGTAGATGTAACTTCAATTGAAGATGTAATAGCGCCTGTACTCCAATTATAATCTAATCCAGTTTGAGTAGGACCATCTATTGTAACAGTTGTTCCATCGCATGCAAAAATATCTTGAAAACTGAATTCCTCTGGTAAATTGTTAACTGTTAAGAAAATAGAATCATTAGCTTCGCAAGTACCTTGAGTTACAGTAACAAAATACCATCCTTCTTCAGATACGATAATTTCTTGAGTGTCTTCAGATCCGCCCCATAAATAAGAATCAGATACAGGTGCTGAGATAGTGGTTGTTGATCCTTCACAAACATTAGCAGCTTCGCCTAAGTCAATACTGATAACATCCGAGAAGCTTACAATTGATTCTGCTGTAGCTGTGCATCCATTTGCATCTTCTACAATAACTGAATATGTTCCGTCTGCGGTAACCGACAATGTTGGGTCGGTAGTCATGTCATTCCATTCGTAAGAATCAAAAGTTCCAGGATTAAGAATATATGTACTGCCTGTACAAACAACAAGATCTGTTGGTAATTCAGGATTTACAGTCGCAACTGTTAAAACGGCAGTTTCAGAAACTAATTCATCAGTTCCAGCAGTTAATATGCAAAAATACTCTCCACCAAGGTTTACCATGATTGAGCTGCTAATTGAGTCTGTCATCATTGCACCATTATAATACCATTGATAAGTTAGTGTTTCGGCAGTATTTACTTCAGCATCAATTGATATTGTAGCAAAGTCATAAGAACAAATAGTTTCTGATTGTGGCTGAGTATTAATAATTATAGGATCAACTAAAATATCTTCTAGTGTAACATTAACAGTTACTGCCTGAGCAGGCATTTCAAAAGTATATTCTTCGCCTAAAGTAACTTCTGTTGTAGCAATTACAGATAAATCAAAAGCAACAACTTCAATAGAAAGGAATTGTTTGCCTACTTCAATGCTGGCGATTGTTACAGTAACAGTTTCAGCTTCTTCAGCAACAGTAGCTGGACTTGTAGTAATTGTAGCAGTTCCGCCAATAGCCAAAGTTGCAATTGCATAAGTTACAGCAGGAATATCTTGAAGAGTTACAGTAATATCTACAGCCTGAGCAGGCATAGTAAAAGTATATTGTACTCCAGCCGTAATTTCTGTGGTAGAAATAGGAGTAAAGTCAGCTCCAACAACTACAATAGAAACAAATTCTTTTCCAGCTTCAATACTTGAAATGTCAACAGTGACAGTTTCAGCTTCCTCAGCAACAGTAGCTGGACTTGTAGTAATTGTAGCAGTTCCGCCAATAGCCATAGTTGCAATTGCATAAGTTACAGCAGGAATATCCTGAAGAGTTACAGTAATGTCAACAGCCTGAGCAGGCATAGTAAAAGTATATTGTACTCCAGCAGTAATTTCTGTGGTAGAAATAGGACTTAAGTCTGTGCCAATAACTGCAATAGAAACAAATTCTTTTCCAGCTACAATACTAGAAATATCAACTGTGACAGTAGTTCCAGATGTCGTTTGAGTTGCGGGAGTGGTAGCAATTGTTGCTGTTCCACCAACCACAGATGTCGAGATTGCAAAATTAAATCCAGAAACATCTTGTAAAACAACTGCAATTGTTACAGCCTGAGTTGGCATAATAAATGTGTAATCAACACCAGCCGTAATTTCAGTAGTTGAAATAGGCGTAAAGTCAGCTCCAATAACAGTTATTGAAACAAATTCTTTTCCAATCTGAATATCTGAAATGTTTACCGAAACAACTTCTGCTGCCTCCGCATTTAATGCAGGAATAGTCGTAATAACAGCAGTACCTCCAACAACTGGAGCAATTGTAATTGGGAAAACTGTTTTAACCTGTCCTAACAATTCTAAATTGTTGAACCTTAAGTTACCTGTTCCCGTTGCATTATGACCCCAAACTCTGACAGTGATTGTTTGCGAAGTCGCAAAACTTGGAAAATTAGTAGTAATTGAAAAAGGATCTAATAAAGCAGCATTGGTGCTAGTAACAACAGCATCGCTTAATATTGTAGTTCCTGCAGTTGCAAATCCATCAAGGCTATACTGAACAGTAACTTTGGTTGGGCCTGTATTTGTTCTGCCAAATCTAAGGTTTACTTGTTCCAAAAGGATTCCATAACCTGAATTTGCAGAAATAGAAAACTCTAAATACTTGCCAGTGGAGTCAAAGTTTCCCATATTCCATGTTCCAGAATTACCGATTTTAATTCCCCCATCATCAGTTCCATTCTGGTATGCTATGGATAAGGTTGAAACAGTAGCATTCGTAGCCGTTACGTTAGCATCAACACTTGTCGCAGAAGCGACATCTTCAAATTCATATTTTGCTAAGGTGACAGTTTGCCCATTGCTTACAAAGCAAGAGAAAATCAAACTTGCAAATAATGAAATTAGTAAAAGTTTTTTCATAATTTTAATAAAATTAATTAGATATATAATATTATATGTCAACAAAAATAAGAAAAAACTTTGACAAATAGAAATTTAAGAGACAAAAAAAAAATATTAATATAATTGAAAATAATTTTACATTTGCAGATACAAAAATTTTAAAAATTACTATTATGGTAGAGAAAATTCAGAAATCGTTAAGGGATTCCAAAACGGCAAGATGGTTTGCCTTGGGTGTAGTCTCATTTACAATGCTGTGCGGTTATTATCTTTCTGATGTAATGGCTCCTTTGAAAGGTTTACTCGAAGAACAATTAACATGGAATAGTTCTGACTATGGCTTTTTTACAAGTGCTTATGGTTGGTTTAATGTTTTCCTTTTTATGTTGATTATCGGAGGTATTATTCTTGATAAAATGGGCTTACGTTTTACAGGTTTAATGGCAACTATAATTATGGTTGTTGGTATCGGTATTAAGTATTGGGCTGTTTCAACACATAGTCTTGATGGTCAGGTATGGGATATTTTGTGGTTTTCGGCTAAAGCTCAAGTATTAATGGCAGGTTTAGGTTTTGCTGTTTTTGGTGTCGGAGTCGAAATTGCGGGTATTACAGTTTCGAAAACAATAGTAAAATGGTTTAAAGGTAAAGAAATGGCATTAGCTATGGGTCTTGAAATGGCAACTGCTAGAATAGGTACAGGTTTAGCTATTGGAACAAGTCTTCCTTTGGCGAAATATATGGGTCATGTTTCAGGTCCAGTTTTGATTGGTTTAATTATGGCTTGTATTGGAATGATTTCTTTTATAATCTATATCTTCCAAGATAGAAAGCTTGATGCTGAGATTGCAGCTGAGAAACTTGCAAATAATGACACATCCGAAGAAGAGGCATTTAAAATTAAAGATATTTGGCAAATTATTAGTAATAAAGGTTTCTGGTATATCGCTATTTTATGTGTTTTATTCTATTCTTCTGTATTTCCATTCTTAAAATATGCTACAGATTTAATGGTTCAGAAATTTGGAATTGACGAGTCAATTGCAGGTGCCATCCCAGCATTGTTGCCATTTGGTACAATACTTTTGACGCCATTCTTTGGAAATTTATATGATAGAAAAGGTAAAGGCGCAACAATAATGATTTTGGGTTCTATTTTATTGATTTTTGTTCATGCAATGTTCTCTATTCCATTCTTAAATCATTGGATAATTGCTATTATTCTTGTTATTATTTTAGGTATTGGATTTTCTTTGGTTCCATCTGCAATGTGGCCTTCTGTTCCAAAAATTATTCCTGAAAGACAATTAGGAACTGCTTACTCTTTGATTTTCTGGGTTCAAAACTGGGGACTAATGGGCGTTCCGGCTTTAATTGGTTGGGTGCTAAGTGAATATTGTATTACTGGTACTGTTGTTACCAATGGAGTATCTGTTAGCACTTACGATTATACATTGCCAATGTTAATCTTTACTGGTTTTGGATTACTTGCTTTAATATTTGCTTTCTTATTAAAAATTGAAGATAAGAAAAAAGGATATGGGCTAGAGTTACCTAACATTGCTGCAAAAGCTGAAGAGATTTTGGCTGAAAAATAATAATATTTCATAAATATTAATTGTTATATTTACGATTGCCCTCAGATTTTTTTAAATTTGAGGGCAATTTTAATTTTATAAAACTTATGAAAAGAACCATTTTTATTGTCGCTTGTGTATTGCTCTCGAGTTTTTCTTTCTCACAATCAATTTTATGGAAAGTCTCAGGGAAGAAACTGAAATCGCCATCATATTTATATGGAACTATTCATATTCAGGATAAACGAGTTTTTTCATTTGACAATACAGTTACTGATGCTTTTGAGTCTTGTGATGCTTTTGCAATGGAGATTTTAATGGATGAGTTAAATCGTGATGAAATTATGGACGCAATGCTTATGAAAGACAATAGTCTAGATAAGTTGCTCTCTAAAGAGGACTATAAAACTCTAGATAGTGTTGTAAAAGTACTAACTGGGTCTGGTGTGTTTATTTATAATAAAATGAAACCGTTTTTTCTCTCTAGTCAACTTATGCAGATGAATATTTCACAAGATATGGACGAAGCTTTAGATTTATATTTTTTAAAGAAAGCTAGGAGTGAGGGCAAGAATTGTTTTGGAGTCGAAGAGTTTATGGATCAGATAAATGCAATTGATGCTATAAGCCTTGAGGAACAAGCTAAGATGCTTTTTGACGGGCTTACAGATACTACAGAAAATAGTGATGCTGGTAAATTGGACGATATGCTTCAAGCGTATATGAGTTTTGACTTGGAAACAATGTTTGAAATGACAAATGATACCGCTTTGCCCGCAGAGTTTAACAAAGTGTTTTTAATAGATCGCAATGTTGGCATGGCGAAGAATTTTTTGAAGATATCAAAAAAACAAACTGTATTTTGTGCCGTTGGAGCGGCGCATTTACCTGGCGAGACTGGAGTAATTGAGCTTCTAAGGGAAAAAGGATATACGGTAGAACCGGTTATTTTTACTTGGAAAAAGAAAGAATAGCTGTTTTTTTTGTAATATTGTATTGTACTACTACCATAAAACCATGAAATTATGAAAATTTTACACATTTTACCAGTTTTTTTACTCTTTACTGCTAGTGCGTTTTCTCAAATAGATTCCAGAAGAGGATTAAATTATCTTGCAGAATATGCTGATACAAATATGCTTTATACAGATGTTTTTTGCAATAATTATGACAATATTCCTGTTTCGGCCGTCGGTATCGATAGAACCGAAGTTGCTGTTTATTATTCTTCATCTGTTCACTGTGGCGAAAGATTATATATGATTTCTGTTCAGAGAAGTATTTCTGCTGTAAACTACAGCGAATTGTTTATTTACGATGATTATCAGAATCTTATTTCTTATGTTTATCTTATGGATGATGTTGAGCTAGTTTATGAATTTAATCCAGAAATAGATAATGTTATAAAAGTTGTATCTGAGAAAAACCGTGAAAATTTTGAGCAAAACTACTTTATTGAGGCTCCATCTGAATATTTCGATTATCATTCAGTGAAAAATAGAGAATTTAGCTATTTGAGCAAGTATGGAAATGTCTTTCAAAGTTTTACCGATGTAGGGATTGAAGTGCTCAAAATACGAGAGCTTTATAAAAAGACAGTAGGAAATAAATCGTTGGTTCTGCAGACAAAGGAAGGGGTAGAGTTGTTTTATTCTGATAAGGATTTGGTTAAAGTCTTGATGATCGATGAAAGAACTTATGAATTATATTTTGACAAAAACAATATTTACTTTATATATAGTCCTGCATGGAATGATAATCCCGAATTAAGGATTTATTGCTATAATAATAATCCGTTTAAAATTCTTTATGGAAAAGAGCAACTTCAGAAATCAGATGAAAGATTTTGTGATTATACTGGTTTTGTACAATCTCTTAACTATAAATTACACGATTTAATTAATAAATAAAAAAAAGCGGGTTCATCCCGCTTTTTAAATTTTTAGTATCTTCTGTTTTGCTGATTTGGTTGGCCTTCAGCTTTAGGCTGAGCCATTTTTACCGCAATTTGATTGCCTTGAAACTCTTTTTCATTAAGTTGAGCAATCGCTGTTTCTCCTTCTTCTTCATTGGCTAACTCAACAAAACCATAACGTTTTGAGTTTCCTGTCTCTTTGTCCATGATAACTTTAGCAGATACTATACTGCCGAATTGTGAAAATAACTCTTGTAAATCTTCTCCTTTGGTTGAAGGATGCAGGTTGGCGACAAATAAATTCATAAAAAAATAATTTAAAAAAACATAAAAAAACAATAAATTCGATTTTGGGGTTAAAATAAAATCGCACTTATTTACAAATTAAGTCTTTTTTTTAATTCAAAAAGAAAAAACTGCGTATTTTTTTAGAAAAACTGCAAAAAATGACTAAAAAAGCACTTTTATATCATTTTGAGTAAATAATTATGCTTATGTTAGTTTTACATTTGTATCCTTCAAATCTACACGTTTTTTTCTGTAAAGTGCACCAAGAGCTTTTTTAAAGTTTTTCTTTGAGATTCCAAACACCTCATAAATTTCTTCAGGTTCTGACTCGTCATTTAAATGCATTTGACCATCGTGTGCTTTAAGATAATCAAGAATCATAACTTCGAAACTCGAAATGTCGACATGATCGTTTTTAAATAATCTTAAATCTATTTTATTGTCATCGCGAATTTTTTTGATAACAGCATTTAGTTTTTGTCCAGGTTTTAATTCTGTAAAAACTTCGTTGTCGTAGATCAAACCGTGATATTTGTTTTCTACAATTGCATTGTAACCTAGCTGGGACTTGTTAAGAATGAAAATTTCGGCATTTTGCATTTCTTCAAGTTCTGGTTTTTCATCTAAAATATACTTGTCGATTTTTGTAGAAACTGCGAGTCTATTAGTCGTTTCATCCAAGTAAACATAAACCGAATAGTAATGATTTATTTCGAGATCAGTTTTTTGTTCCTGAAATGGGCAAAATAAATCTTTTTCGATTCCGATATCGAAAAAAGAGCCATGATCGGTATTTGAAACCACTCTTAGTCTAGCAAATTCGCCTAAATTAGCAATTGCTTTGCCTAAAAATCCTTTTACCGAACCATCAGGTTCTGGAAGCAGGAAAACATCAGCAGTCTCACCTGCAGTGTATTTAATGATTAAATCGTTATTTACGACTTCAATTTCGCCGAATTGTCCGGCATCGAAGGTGAGAATATCATCTTTTACCGATATTATTCTGAGACTATGGTGTTTTCCTGCTTCGAACATCTGATTTTTTTTGTAAAGATACTGTATAATTATTTATTTTGTTTTTTCTCAGCAAGTTTTTTCAATACTTCTTCCTGAACGCCAGCAGGTAAAGCCATATATTGGTAAAATTCCATGGAATAATTTGCTCTTCCTGATGTAATATTTCTTAGTTGTGTAGAATAGCCAAACATTTCCATCAAAGGTACAAGTCCTGTTACTTTTTGAGAACCCTTGCGGTATCTTCTCATCGACTCGATTTTACCTCTTCGTCTGTTTAGATTTCCTACAACATCACCAATATACTCATCTGGAGTATTTACTTCTATTTTCATTACCGGCTCCAAAAGGGCTGGATTTGCTTTTCTAAATCCTTGTTTAAAACATGCTTCGGCACAAACTTGAAAAGCCATGTCAGATGAGTCAACAGCATGAAAACTTCCATCGAGTAATACAACTTTAACGTCAACCACCGGAAATCCAGCCATTACACCTTTTTCCATAATCTTTTTAAGTCCTTTGTCCACTGAAGGGATGTATTCACTAGGAATTCTTCCACCTTTAATCATGTCAACAAATTCATAGCCATTCCCTGTATTTGGCTCCATCCTAATAATTGTATGAGCAAACGCACCTTTACCGCCTGTTTGTTTTGAATGTTTGTAATTTGATTCAACAACTTCAGTAATTGTTTCGCGATAAGCAACAGATGGCTCACCAATTTCAACTTCCATTTTAAATTCTTCTTTGAGTCTGTCGACCATGATTTCTAAATGGAGTTCTCCCATACCAGAGATAATAGTTTCTTCTGTTTCGTCATCAAATCTAGCAGAGAATGAAGGATCTTCGTTCACTAACTTGCTTAATGCTTCGCCAAGTTTTTCTTTATCCTTTTGTTTTGCAGGTTGAATTTTTAATTCAATTACAGAAACAGGAATATGTATTGATTCTAAAAGTAGTTGATTGTCTGGATCGCAAAGTGTATCGCCAGTTTTGGTATATTTCATTCCAACCAATGCAACTATTTCTCCAGCTCCAGCTTCGTGAATTTCCTCACGTTCTTTTGCTTTAATACGGAATATACGTCCGATTCTCTCGTATTTAAGTTTTGATGCATTGTAAATTTGCATCCCATTCACAAGTTTTCCTGAGAAAATACGTATGAATGTCTGCTGACCTACATAAGGGTCGTTAATCAATTTGAAAGCTAATGCAGAAAAATGATCGTTCGACGATGGATTTCGTGTATGTGTTTTACCCTCTGTGTCCATATCGTCACCAACAACAGCTCCAACATCAATTGGCGATGGTAAGTAATCAATTACAGCATCGAGTAAAAGTTGAACACCTACGTTTTTGTAGGCAGCACCACAAAATACAGGTGTAATAAGTAACTTTAATGTAGCATTTCTAAGCGCTTTTGCAATCATGTCAGACGGAACTTCTTTTTCTTCGAGGAAAAATTCCATTATTTCATCGTCGAAATCAGAAAGTTTTTCAACAAGATAATTTCTTGCAACAAGAGCTTGTTCTTTAAATTCTTCAGGAATGAGCATCTCTTTTCTTTCATTATTTTCAAAAGTGTATGCTACCATTTTTATAATGTCGATAGGTCCTGCAAATGTATCTTCGGCACCCATTGGTAATTGAATTGGCACAGCATTAGCATCAAGATATTTGTTCATTTGGTTAACTGCTTCCTGAAAGTCGGCTCCAGTTCTATCCATTTTATTTATAAATGCAATACGTGGAACTCTGTATCTGTCAGCCTGATTCCAAACGGTTTCACTTTGAGGCTCAACTCCACCAACTGCGCAAAATACGGCAACCATACCATCAATAACACGTAACGAACGTTCAACTTCAATTGTGAAATCAACGTGACCAGGAGTGTCAATCAGGTTTATCTGATGATTATTCCACTTGCAAGTAATAGCAGCTGAAGCTATGGTAATACCACGTTCCTGCTCTTGTTTCATAAAGTCCATTGTGGCTGCTCCATCGTGAGTTTCGCCTACTTTACGATTGGTTCCTGTGAAAAATAAAATTCTTTCTGTTAGCGTTGTTTTCCCTGCATCAATGTGAGCAGCAATCCCGATGTTTCTTAATTTGTTTAATGACATTGTAAAAAATAAATAAAATTTAATAATTCATATTTCTGTAACATGTTGAAAATCAGTTTGTTAGAATTTAATCTAATTGATTAGTAGTCAACCTGAAAAAGGCTGCAAAAGTACAATAAAAATCTGAATTATTGTTAAGTAAATGTTATTTGTTTTGGAAAATATTTTTAATCAAACTTTTAGATACCAAAACTAGTAGAAAAGATACAATCTTGTTAGTCACAAAATCTATTATAACTGATTTACATGACTATTTAAAAAATATTTTCAAAACTTTCAGGAAACTATTCTTTCTCAGCGCTTATTGCAAAATGATTTAAAAATCCGGATTCGATTTTTATATTTTTAAATCCAGCTGTGTTAAGGTCGGCAATAACAGTTTCGACTTTTATTCTGTGATCAAAAGGTGGTCCTGCTTCAAAATTTGGATTTTGATCTATTGACCAATCAACAATAACTAGTTTTGCGCCTGGTTTAAGCGTTTTTAGGACATTTTTTAACCATTTTAGTGGTGTTTTCATTTCGTGATAAACCGCAATACTCCAAGCTCCCGATAGATCATCATTTGCAAATGGCATTTCGTTGTCTTCTATTTGCAATGGAAATACATTTTCACACTCAGCAAAATTGTTCATTTCTTCAATCATTTGCTCTTCTATGTCGAGTGCAAAAACTCTTGATTCTGGGAATAAATCTGCTATACGAAATGTTAGAAAACCTGTTCCAGCACCATAATCAGCAAGATTGCCAGGGCTTGTAATATTTAATATTTCTACAATCTTTTCGATTGGAATAAACTTAAATCTTTGAGGGTTATTTAGTTTCTTTTTATTAGCAGGGTTAAATTTTTTATCTTCCATTGTAATCAAATTATTTTTTTTATTTATTGCAATTTAGTTTTTAAAGTACTCATAGGTAAAATTCTCTAACTTATATGAGCAGCGATTTTCAAAAGTTTCAATGTCTAGGCAATTCCCATAAATATCGTACGTGTATTTTACTTCAATTAGTGATTTGGAATCAAGATAAGATTCATAAAATGATAGATATGTGATGTGATTGTTTTTGTCGTAAATATACACTTTTTCAACATTATCATCTTTTAATAGCATAGTGTCTTTAGCCGAAATATCGTCAAATTTTATATGTTTTGTTCGTGTTGTGTCCTTTTTATTTAAAATTTTTATCTCTTCAATTAAAACATCATTGTTATTGTACTTATAAATTGTTTTTACAATAAATTTTGGTGGATTAATGTAGTCTGGATAAAAATATTTTGTGGTTAAAATATTTCTGTTGTTATATTCTAACTTCTCAATATACCAGAAATGGCCTTCAGAGCAAAATCGTGAATCATAAACAATTTGAGTCTTTTTTATTATATTGTTGCCTTTATACTTATACTTATATGATTCTTCAAGTTCTTCTCCTTTGTACCAATCTAAAAGATTACCATAAAAATCGTAATGCAATATTTGACCAAACTGTTTTGAATAATCAGCAAAATTAAGCTTTCTGCTGGCGTTGATGGAATTGTCATAAATGCTATACTTAGATTGATTAACATCTAATATTGAATTTTCGTTGTAACAATAGGTTTCAACTATACGGTTTTTGTCATCATATCCATATTTTTCAAATCCTTTTCTGTTTACAAGGTATTGAGAGTGATAATAAATTTCAGAATCTTTTCTCAGAATTTTTCCATCTTCGCTAAAATCGTAATAGATTAGCGTAGTTATAGGTACCGTATCATAGTTTTTAATATTAATCAAATGACTTAAATTTTGCATTTTAGCTGCAATAGCATCTTTCTCAATATATTTCACAGATTTTACATTTTCAGAATATCCTAATTCTTTCCTTGAATTTTGAGCATTGGTTAAAAAGAAAAGAAAGCATACAATTAAAGTAGAAACTGTTTTTATAAGAATAAATTTCATCATTTAATGTTGTTGATTCTACACAAAAATAAAAAAAAAGACCATAGAAACTAATCTAAGGTCTTAAAAGATTTATAAATTATTTTAGAAGTGATAATAAACTCCTAAAAGAAATCTAACATTAGCAACCTCTTTAGCATTTAGCGGAACTGCTTTTGAATCATAAGTTCCGTCACCATAAGCAGCAACAGTGTATTCAACTTCGGCACCTATCTGAATTTTTCCTGCAAAGTAATTTACTCTTGGAGAAACTCTGTATAAGTGTTCGATGTTTGTTCCTAGACCACCAAAAGGACCTTTTAGATCTTGAGCAGCGCCTAGATTTTGATTGTAACCTGCGAAAATACCAAACTGCCATACTTTTCCTGTAGAAGAAATGTCAATCCAGCCTGTAGCTGCACGTGTAGGGATATAACTTACGTCACCAGTAATTAAACTCAAAGTGTCGAGAATTCCAAAGCCACCTGGGATAAACATATCGCAACCATTTTCTGCATATACACCTGCAAGTTTAATATTGATTTTGCTCATTTTTGCATTAACATAAACAATACCAGCCAAAGAATTAACTTTTTGGTTTGTTTGAAAACCTGAAGTTGTTGTTAGGCTAGGTTGAATTGACTTGTAATTTGCGCCAAAGCCTGCATTAAATGCCGTTCCGTTATCTTTATTTGATGTTCCATAATTTACATTTAGGTTGACAGCCGGCATACCCGCATTTCTGATATAAGAGCTACTTGCAACACCTGCAATATTTCTAGATGAAAAGTCTCTTTCTCCAAAAGCAGTAGCTGCGATTTTTAGATTTCCCATTTTGTAAGAATACCTAATTTGAGGATTTCTTGAGAATGGTTGAAAACCAATACCTGTATTAAAGGATACTGTTCCTGGAAAACATTCTAAAACGAACATAGGATGCCAGAATTGTCCAGTCATAAGTTCTGCTTTTTCCCAATTAAGTTTAATAATTGCATGGCGAAGTCTAAAACCATTGATGTCGGCATCTGAATGTCCAAAAAATTCACCTTCAAACATCGCAGATGTCTTAGCTCCAAAAGCGTCTGGCCCAGTTATCTTTGCTGTTAATCTTGTTTGAATTGCTAGGAAGTTAAAGCTCCCATGGTCGTTAATGTCTATTCCATTTGGATCTAACTGTGGAGCTTTTGGCCACAACAATAAATGACCTTCGCGTGCATCAAGTGTTTGTCTGCTGTCGTAAAAGAAGTCATTTTTTACATAACCATTAAAAGAAATCCCAAATGGTTTGTCTTTGTCTGTTGTTTGCGCAAACAGTCCGTTAAAAACGAATAAAAATGTAAAAACTAATAAAAACACTGGTAGAACTTTTTTCATAATTTCTGTTTTTTTGTTAAGACTGTAAAATTAGATACTAAATTTTTAAATTTTATAAAGTTTTTTTGTAAAAAAGTTGTTTGTGAGCAAGTTTAGACATTCATTTAAATGTTATAAAACAAAAAAGCTGCTCCAAGGCAGCTTTTTTGTACTAATTAGATGGGATATTTTCTAAAACATCAGTAAGATGTTTCCACCACATTTGAACTGTTTTTATTTCAATTTTCTCATCAGGAGAATGAACCCCTCGAAGCGTTGGGCCAAAAGAAATCATGTCGAGATCTGGATATTTTTCGAGAAATAAACCACATTCAAGACCAGCATGAATAGCTCTAACAACTGGTTTTTTATTGAATAATCTCTCATACGATTTTTCTGCAATTTTCAATATTTCAGAACTTGGATCAGGCGCCCAACCAGGATAACCATCTCCTGACTCAACTTCTGCACCGGCTAGTTCGAAAACTGATTTAACCATTAAATTAATGTCTCTTTTGCCAGAATCTACAGAACTACGCTGACTAGTAACGACTAATATTTTATTATTGTCGAATTTTACTGAAGCTAAGTTTGTTGAAGTTTCTACAAAACCTTTTATAGCAGGACTCCACGCATGAACACCATGAGGGCACGCATATACTGCAT
>JBBQCZ010000063.1:0-20242 GCA_038319215.1 Bacteroidales bacterium
TAGGTTGTGTTTGGGAATGAAGTAAAATAAAAAACAAAAGAGTAATTAATCAGAGTGGCTTAGCCGAAAGATCCGTCAGCTGACGGACGCTAATCATTCGCAAAACTTAAAATTATGCCAAGAAGTGTAAACGTAGTCGCAGCAAGGAACAGAAGAAGAAGAGTTCTAGCGCAGACCAAGGGTTATTTTGGAGCAAGAAGTAAAGTCTGGACAGTAGCAAAAAATGCTTATGAAAAAGGTCTTTCTTATGCTTACAGAGACAGAAAAGTTAACAAGAGAAATTTCAGAGCGTTGTGGATACAACGTATCAATGCAGGTTCACGCATCAATGGAATGAGTTATTCACAGTTTATGGGTAAAATTCATAGCAACAATATCGACCTCAACAGAAAAGTTTTGGCTGATCTTGCAATGAATCACCCGAAAGCTTTTGCAGCAATTTGTAATAAAATTAAATAAACTCCGCATTTGCGGTTCTAAGCGGGTAAAACCGTCTGCTAAGGCAGGCGGTTTTTTTTTTGAAAAAAAGAAACATTTGGAAAGCAAAATTTGGGATCAAGAAATATTTGCCGACTTAACAGCAAAATAGAATTACCTAAATTTTTATATCATAAACAAATAGCAATATTTAGATAGTATAATCTCATTTAAAAAGCCGGCAAACGGCAGTAAGGTTTATCAACAAGAAGTTAAAGGTGGCAATAATACCATAAATGTTAGCAAGTTTATGCCCGGGATGTATTTGGTAAGAATACGTGGAGGGAATTTGTTTGGGAGGTTTGTGAAGGAATAATGGTTTTTGGCCGACACGCCCCTTGCATCCCTAAAAAGATACCTGCGCACAATCAAAAAATGAGTTTTTTATTGTCCCATAATAGCTTTTAGGTCAACTTCTGTTGCGGGACGTTTTTCAAGAACTTCGTAATCGAAAGTTAATTCTTTTCCAGCCAGTGGGTGGTTAATATCAATGATTACAGATTCTTCTTTAATTTCTTTAATTAGAATTGGAACAGGTCCTTGTTCAGTTTGTGCGTGTAAGGTCATTCCAACTTCGAGTGCAATATCAGCAGGAAATTGAGTTCTTGGCACATCCTGCACAGCCTCTGGGTGAATAGGTCCATAGGCATTTTCGGGAGCAATAACAACTTTACGTTTATCACCAATGTTTGCAATTTTAACATCTAATTCTAAACCAGGAATTAACATTCCAATTCCGAGAATAAAAGCAAGAGGCTCACGACCATCCGATGTGTCAAATACTGACCCGTCAGCTAAAGAGCCAGTATAATTAATTTTCACAAAATCTTTTCCTTTAATATCAATATCCATAATAATTTGTTTTTTGGAGCATGCTCCGAATTTAAAAATCAATTTCGTGACAAAGTTAAAAATATAAAATAAAATGTCAAAAGATATTGGAATTGCATTTATGGCAAACTCATACTTGTAATTAAATTGATATAAAATATCAGCAGAACTGAAAATTTAAATAAACATTTTATATCTTTGATTAAACGATTTTAGATTTTAAAAATAAAATATCAATATTGAAAATACATATTTACCAAATATTCACTCGTTTGTTTGGGAACAAAAATAGCCAGAATAAGTTTAATGGAAGCATTGATGAGAACGGCTGTGGCAAGTTTAATGACATAACAATAAAAGCACTGGCAGAGATAAAGTCACTTGGAATGACTCATATCTGGCTTACAGGAATTTTAGAACATGCTTCTTTAACTTCTTACGAAGATAATAATATTCGTGCCGATCATCCTGATTTTGTCAAAGGCAAAGCTGGTTCGCCGTATGCAATTAGAGACTATTACGATGTTTGTCCAGATTTAGCAGTTCAAGTTAAAAACAGAATGCAAGAGTTTGAAGAACTCATTCTTAGAACCCATCAAAATGGATTAAAAGTAATTATTGATTTTGTTCCAAATCATGTTTCACGCACCTACAAATCGGACACTAAGCCAACTGGCGAAAAAGATTTGGGCAAAGACGACGATATCAATCAAGCCTTCTCATCACAAAACAACTTTTATTACTTGCCAGGAGAAAAGCTTAAATTACCGACAAATCAAGACATCACAGATTTATATTTTGAAATGCCAGCAAAAGTAACGGGAAACGACTGCTTTAACGCATCGCCTTCTGTAAACGATTGGTACGAAACAGTTAAGATAAACTATGGCGTTGATTATTTAAATGGCAATGTAAAACATTTCGATCCCATTCCAAATACATGGATTAAGATGACCACTATTCTACAGTTTTGGGCAAAGAAAGGGATAGACGGATTTCGTTGTGATATGTCGGAAATGGTCCCAGTAGAGTTTTGGAATTATGCAATTGCACAAGTTAAGAATGAGTATCCGAACATATTATTTATTGCCGAAGTTTATGATCCAAAACAATATCGAAGCTATATTCACGATGGCGGATTTGATTTACTTTACGACAAAGTTGGACTCTACGACACATTACGTGGCATTATAGAAGGAAATAAATGGGCAAATGATATTACAAAGTGTTGGCAAGATGTAGAAGACATTAAAGAACATACACTTTGTTTTCTGGAGAATCATGATGAACAAAGAATTGCTTCCGAATTTTTTGCATCAAATGCTTGGCGAGCAATTCCCGCACTTGTGATTTCGTGTTGCTTCGAGAAAAGTTCCTACATGCAATATTTTGCACAAGAACTAGGAGAAGATGCACTAGATGCTGAAGGCTATAGTGGTAAAGATGGAAGAACAAGCATTTTCGATTACTGTGGTGTAAAAACACATCAAAAATGGATGAACAGTGGTGCTTTTGATGGCGATTTACTCTCCGAAAATCAGAAAAATTTACGTTCCACCTACTCAACAATTCTTAATTTGGCATTAAAGAATAAAAGCATTCAGAAAGGTTACTTTTACGATTTGCAATGGTGTAATCAGAATAATGCAAATTACAATAGTCAATTTATTTATTCATTTCTTAGATATTATGAAAATGAAGTGCTTCTATTTATCGTAAACTTTGACAATTTTACTCAACACGTAAGTCTTAACATTCCGGTTGATGCATACCAACTATCCGGTATGGCGCCAAAATCCATGGGTTCTATTATTTTTAGCACATCAGATTATAACAATCATGTTTCTCTTGAGGAAAATTTTAGGATAGACGCTAATGGAGTTTTAATTGTAAAATTTTGATGGAAATCATTACTAACTAGTCCATTATTGGCAAACTCGTGCTTTTATTGGGGGTGTTTTTGTCATGAAGTTTGCTGCAGATCAGTCACTGGCAAACTTCCCACCAAAAAAAGATTCTTCTTTGTGCTTTAACCCCAGGTGGCGCTTCGCAGTAAATTTTTACAAAAATTCAATGCTCGCCAAGCTGTGGTCAAAAATATCAAACCATAACAGGGCGCCTTCGATTTGAGATTTCACATTCGAAGCGAAAAACAAAGTTAGTAGTCAGGCATATTGCATAGCTTAAAAAATCAATTTCGTAATTAAAATAAAATACGATTTTCCTCAATCCTGACCAACCAAAGTGTGTGGAGACAATCTCAACATCCAAACTTAAAATAAAAGAGATACGAATAAGAAAATATTAATGAAATATTTCGTAAACTTGCATTATGAGTTCTACAATTTTACATATTAAAAATATGGTTTGTCCTCGCTGCATTAAAGTGGTTAGAGATGAATTTGAAAAACTCGGATTAAACATCGAACATATTGAACTTGGGAAAGTAATTATCTCCAATAATTTGCAAGATAATATCATTATTAAAATTAGAGAAGTTCTTATAGAAAATGGATTTGAGCTTATTGATGATAAAAAAAGCAAGATAATTGATAGTATTAAAACGCTAATAATTGAGGAAATACACTATTCAGAGAATCCTTTTAATTCAATAAACAGTTCAGAATATATAGCAAACAAAATTGATTACGACTATTCATACCTAAGCAACTTATTCTCATCCAATGTAGGTATAACAATTGAAAAATATATCATCAATCAAAAAATTGAAAAGGTTAAAGAGCTTCTAGTTTATGACGAATTGACACTAAGCGAGATTTCCTACAAATTAGGATATAGTAGTGTTCAACATCTTTCGAGCCAGTTCAAGAAAGTAATCGGGTTAAGTCCTTCTCAATTTAGAAATCTTAAGGAAAACAAGCGTCAACCACTTGACAAAGTATAATTCGCATACATTTACAAAAGTTTTGTAACACTTTTTCAAAATTTTGTGACAATCAACATCATTTACATGCATAACTTTGCAGTAAATATTAATGTTCAAGTTAATGAAAGCTCTGCAATATATATTTACATTTTTTTATGATTTCATCAAGATCTTAAGTGAAATGTCGCCCTATTTATTACTTGGGTTTTTCTTCGCAGGATTATTGTATGCATTTGTCCCACAAAATAAGATAGAAAGATATTTTGGTGGTAATCAAATTAAATCGTCAGTATTAGCATCTTTGTTCGGCATTCCTCTACCACTTTGTTCATGTGGAGTAATACCAACAGGAATAGCTTTTTACAAAAACGGCGCATCAAAAGGTGGCACAGTATCTTTCCTTATTTCGACTCCCCAAACAGGAGTTGATTCTATTCTTGCCAGTTTCTCATTGATGGGACTAGCTTTTGCTATTATCAGACCTATAGCTGCTCTGGTAACAGGAATTACAGGTGGGCTAATAACTGGTGTTATTACTAAAAACGAAACACAGACACAGATTATTCGACAGCAAAAAGCTGAGAACAAAACATTTAAACAAAAATTTATAGATATCTTTAGATATGGTTTTGTTGATTTTATTCAAGACATTTCAAAATGGCTTGTTATAGGACTATTGCTTGCTGCATTAATCTCTGCATTAATACCAGATGATTTCTTCAACATTTTAAATCTTCCACCAATATTGCAAATGCTTCTAGTACTAGCAGTTTCAATACCACTTTATATTTGTGCAACAGGTTCTATCCCACTTGCAGCAATATTAATCTTAAAAGGATTAAGTCCTGGAGCTGCATTTGTTCTTCTCATGGCAGGTCCAGCAACAAACGCAGCAACAATTACTATGATTGGCAAAGTACTCGGTAAAAAAAGTTTATTCGCTTATCTTGGGACTATTATTATTGGAGCATTAGGCTTTGGATTACTAATAGACTATGTATTACCAATGCGATGGTTTATTGATATTTCGACTCAACATTTAGGACACAATCACAGTCAACAAATAAGTTGGTGGCAGATTTCATCAGGCGTAATCTTAAGTGCTTTGATTATTAACGGTTACATACAAAGACATAGAAAATCAAAGAGAAATAGTAACAAACTTTTAAAAGATAATATTATGAAAACTCAAACAATTAATGTAGATGGAATGACTTGTAATCATTGTAAAGCAAATGTAGAAAATAACTTGCAGAATTTACCATTCATTAAGACTGCCAAGGTAGATCTAGACTCAAAAACAGTAACTTTAGAAGGTGATGATATTGATTTGGTTAAAGTTAAAAATATTATAGAATCGATAGGATACACAATGAAATAATTACTTTTTAACAGCCATATATTAAATTGGGATAACAAGAATAAACATAGAATATCTAAAGCACATCATCGCCTAAGGCTGATCTATTAACTAGTCTTCTTATATTGCCAAACAGCAACTGACATTGCAAGTATGCCGTACACCAGCAGCGAAACAAACTCAGACCACAAATCCCTAATTCCAGAGCCTTTAAGTAATACCGATCTTATTATCTTCATAAAATAATACATTGGGTTTATTCTATTTACAATTTGAGCCCAGTACGGCATACTTTCGACAGAAGTAAATATTCCACCCATTAGAACAAAAATCAAGAAGAAGAAGAAAATTGTAAACATTGCCTGCTGTTGAGTAGCAGCGAAATCAGATACTAACAAACCTAAACCAATTGTTGTAAACAAATACAATCCAGTAAAAATAAACATTGTAAATACTGACCCACGGAATGGCATACCAAACAAAACCATACCAATCACCAATCCAAGACTTAAATCAAGAATCCCAATAATCCAAAATGGTAAAAGTTTTCCTGTTAGAAATTGCCACTTTTTAATTGGAGTTACATTTATTTGTTCAATTGTTCCCATCTCTTTTTCTCGAACCAAATTCAAGGAAGTTAGAAAAATACCAATCATGCTGACTAGAATTACAAGAATACCAGGTAACATATAGTGTTTAAAATTCAATTCTGGATTGTACCAATAACGAGGTGCAGAACTAATTTTAGCTGGCATAACCATAAGATTTGCTTTTGAAGCAAAAGGTTTTAGGTCTTTAAGAATGCTCATAATTGTCTGACTAACATAAATACTAACCAAACCAGCACCCTGACCATCAATCGCATTAATATTTAATTGAATTTGTGTGGGAATTCCTTGACGTAAATCTCTTTCAAAATTCGAGGGTATAATTACTACAGCTTTTGATGAATCCTTAAGAAGTTGATCTTTTAAAAACACATCATCGTTAATGGCAATTTCGACATCAAAAAAAGGCGATGCTACAAATTTTGAGATTAATTTTTGTGATAATGCAGAATGATCTTGATCTACAATTGTAATTTGAGTATTTTTAATATCCAGAGTTGCAGCATAAACTAAAATTAATGTCTGAACAAATGGCATTACAAATATTATCGGAATCATCATTTTATTCCGAATTATCTGTTTGAACTCTTTGCGTAAAATTATAAATAATGTTCTCATTTTAATCGAGTCTCGTTTTAAATTTTTTAACACTAATACCAATAAACAATACAACCATGCCAAATAAAACCAGCAATTCTTTCCAGAAATACATTATCCCTTGACCTTTAAGCATAATATTTTTTAATGCGATTAAAAAGTACTTGGCAGGAACTATTTTTGAAAAATATTGAAGTGGGACTGGCATATTTTCGATTGGAAAAATAAAGCCAGATAGCAACATGGTTGGGAGCATCAATCCAAACATTGCAATAAACATAGCAGTTTGCTGATTTTTTGAAACAGTCGATATTAAAACCCCTAGACTTAAAGCCATGAAAATAAAAAGCATACAAGTTAAAAATAACAATGCCCAACTACCTTGAACCGGAACCCCGAACACAATATTTCCGATAAGAACAATGCTTAAGGCGTTAACTATTGACAAAATAGCATAAGGTGCAAGTTTACCCAAAATTATCTGTATTGGTTTTAATGGAGATACTAACAAAATTTCCATAGTTCCCATTTCTTTTTCCTTAACAATTGAAACAGAGCTCATCAAAGCAGTAATTACCATAAGAATCAAAGCCATAGAACCAGGAACAAACATATATGCAGATGAAAGATTTTCGTTAAACCACATTTTAGTTTCAAAACCGATATTTATTCCACTAGCATTTACGTTTTTTTCTTTTATATAATTATTGATAATTGCAGTGGTGTATGAATTTAAAATATTAGCAAGATTTGGATCGCTTGCATCAAGAACAACTTGAATATTTGCATTTTTTTCTTTAGTTAAATTATTTGCAAAATTATTTTCAAAAACGATAACTGCTTTTACGTGATTAGCTTTAAATTCGCCATCAATCTCATCATAAGTATTCAGATATTTGACGACTTCTATATCATCAGCAGCATCGAGTTTTGCAATAATTTCAGTAGTAATATTATCTTTGGACAAATCCAAAATTGCTATTTTAGCATCTTTTACTTCATTATTTACGACATATCCAAAGATCAAAATCTGAAATATTGGTATTAGGAACAAAATCATCATTGTTCTAACATCCCGAAAAATGTGTAAAAACTCTTTATGTATAAATCCGAAAAATCTGTTCATTAGTTTATTTTTTTTTACAAAGGCGGAGGCTAAGGCTATCCGCCGCGGCGGAGGCGAAACCATTTACCATTTACTGTTTACTTCTTACTTCTTATCCCGAGTCAGCCAACTGGCTGATCGAGGATCCTCGAGCCAAAGGCTCGGGACTTCTTACCATTTAACTCTTACCTCTTACGCTTCGACGAAATGCTCAGCGCAACGCCTCTTACCATTTACCAATTACTGTTTACTTCTTACCATTTACCATTTACCAATTACTGTTTTTACCACTTACTGTTCTCAGTTCTCAGTTCTCTCTGCCTTTCTTGCCAGTTTAACAAAAACCTCGTCCATATTTGAGGCTTTATATTGTTCTTTTAATTCTGTGGGTGTTCCCATTGCCTCTATTTTACCATCAACCATAATTGAAAGTCTATCGCAGTATTCGGCTTCATCCATATAATGAGTTGTAATAAACACTGTTATTCCCGATTCCACAGCTTCATAAATCAAGTCCCAAAACTGTCGTCTTGTTATTGGATCGACACCGCTCGTTGGCTCATCTAAAAAAACAATCTGAGGGCTATGAAAAATTGCAACAGAAAAAGCAATTTTCTGTTTCCAGCCCAGAGGCAAGTCCTTTACAAATTTGTTTTTCAAGTCATTTATTCCAAGTTTTTCAACAAGTTCATTAAATCTTTGCTTGATCAACTTTCGGTTTAACCCGTATATGCCTGCATAAAACTCAATGTTTTCTTTAACGGTTAAATCATCATAGAGCGAAAAGCCCTGACTCATATAGCCAATATTCTTCTTAATTAGATTTCTCTGTTTATATGCATCAAATCCTGCAACAGTAACATCGCCAGAGGTTGGAAAAGACAAACCGCATAATATTTTAATAGCAGTAGTTTTTCCGGCACCATTTGCACCCAAAAAACCAAATATTTCTGATTTTTTGACGTCAAAGCACAAATTATCATTTGCTGTAAAGTCGCCAAATTTCTTAACCAGATTTTTAACTTCTATAATCTTTTCATTATTCATTGGCAGTATTTGATATTATGTGATCTATAAAACAATCTTCAATTCCCGCATAAGTTTTTTCGACACTACAATCAAAAATGTCATTTTTTTTGAGAAATTTTTCAATTTCTATTATTCCAATTTTTTCTGATTCGGCAACCACATGTAAAACCTGACCAAAACTATTTACAGATTTAAGTCCGCTCATATTTCTTAGCACTTTTAAAAGCAGAGGAACATTGGTTGTTTTCACATTATACAATGGGAGTTTAAATCTCGATGTAATTTCATCTGGACTTCCTGAATCGACAACTTTACCGTTAAACATTAAAGAAATTTTATCGCAAAGCACAGCCTCCTCCATATACGGGGTAGAAACCAATATTGTAATCCCGCTTTGACGAATTTCTTTAAGCATATCCCAAAACTCGCGACGTGAAACAGCATCTACTCCAGTAGTTGGTTCATCTAAAATCAAAATTTCTGGTTTATGAACTAAAGCACATGAAAGAGCAAGTTTTTGTTTCATTCCACCAGATAATTGACCAGCTCTACGAGTTTTAAAAGCTTCAATTTGTGAATAAACAGGTTTTATTAAATGATAATTCTCTTCGACTGTAGTTCCAAAAACACGAGCGAAAAATTTAAGATTTTCCTCTACACTTAAATCCTGATAAAGAGAGAACTTGCCAGGCATATAACCGAGTTTCAATCTAAGTTTTTTGTAATCTTTTACGGGATCGAGTCCACCGACCATTACATCTCCACTATCTGGCAAAAGCAAAGTTGTAATTATTCGCATCAAGCTAGTTTTACCAGCTCCGTCGGGTCCAATAAGTCCATAAAAGCCATTTTTCTCAACACTCAAGTTCAGATTATCTAAAGCTTTGGTTTTGCCATAGGACTTACAGAGATTATGTATTTCTATTTCGTTCATTTTTTTTCTAGTTATGCAACTATTTTAGCCACAAAGGTATCCGCCGCGGCGGACACTAAGTTATTTCGGTTTTTCTGTTCTCGGTTCTCTCCGCCAGCTGGCGTTCTCGGCTCAACGGTTCTCTGTTTACTGTTTTCTATTCACAAGGCTAAGGAGAATTAGCAAGGGCTTTAAGATTAGCTGTTTTTGTTTACTGTTCACTTCTTACCTCTTACTTCTTACCTCTTACTTCTTACCTCTTACTTCTTACCTCTTACTTCTTACCTCTTACTTCTTACTTCGGACTTCTTACTTCGGACTTCGGACTTCCTTCTAAAACCTTACCTCCCCCGGCATTCCAATTTTAATCTTACCATCGTTTACGACTCTAATTTTAACAGCATAAACAAGGTTTACCCTCTCCTCTTTTGTCTGTATCACTTTTGGTGTAAATTCAGCCTCAGAAGCCACCCAAACAATTGTGCCCTCGTAAGAATGATTCGAATCCGCATCTTTATCGATTTCCACCTTAACTTTTTGCCCAATTTTAATATCATCAAGTTGAGATCCACTAACATAAGCTCGAAGAATTAGTTCGTCAAGATTTGCGATTTTGTAAAGTGGTTTTCCAGCACTTACAATTTCGAATTGCTCTGTATATTTTTCCAAAACAGTTCCATTCACCGGATTTATTATTGTTGCTCTTCTCAACATGTCGTTAAGTTGAGCAATATTTTGATTAACAGCATCAATTTCGGCAAATATTGATGAATTTTGAGCTTTTACACTTGCCTTTTGTTTATTTAGAACATTTAACTGCCCTGTAATATCGTCAAGTTGTTTTTGCGTAGCAGCTTTAGATTCGAGTAACTTTTCGACACGAGCTTTTTCTTTTTCAAGAGTAATAATTTGCTCTTCAATAACAGCAACTTGAGAAACGATATTGCTAAAATTTGCTTCTATTGCAGTTTTCTTACTTATTAGTTGTCTTTTTTGATAGTATAACTGAACAGTATCCACCTGACCAAGATTATCTCCAGACTTAAGTTGATCGCCTTCATCTAGATTAAACGCCAAAAGTTTACCGTTTACCTCGGCAGATATTACGGTTTCATCTGCTTCAAAATTTCCATAAGCATCGGCTTTTTCTGATTTATTATTGCAAGATGCTAAAGCAATAGCAAGGATAAATATTGCGAAAAATGTTTTTGTTTTCATAATTGACATTGTTGTTTTTTTATTTATTTTATTACTCACCATAAATTTCACCTTTGATCATATTGTATTTAACAATTGCTTCGTAAAGCATTAATTCATGCAATTCGATTTTGAATCGTTGAGTACTTTCATCATTCAGAACTAATAAATAATCTGTTGATTTAATTACTCCACCATTTAACTGAGCTAAATATGATTTAGTTATTGATTCTCTAAGTTCTATAAGTTGTTGGTCTGTTTCGGACAGTCGTCTTATTTTCAGTATCTTTTGATATTGCGATTCGAGAATTGCATTTTGTGTCAGGACAAATATTTTTTGTGAATTAGCAACAATCTCCGATTTTACAGTTAATAGCTGAATTTCATTTTTTGATTTATTCCATTCCCAAGGCGTCCAAACTAATTTAGCCCCTACGATAGCATATGGTTCAAAACTATTACTAAGCATATTTAAACCAGGTCTGCCATAACCAGCCTGTGCAAAAGCAAAGACCTTTGGCATACGAGAAGTTTCTAAAATACTTTTTCCAGCAAGAATTTGTTGCTGTTGAAGTTCAAAATAACGTAGTTCTGGCCTGTTGATAGTTTTATCATCGACTAATTCGGGAGTTGGAACCAGCAATGCAACATTCTCATAAAACTCTACACCACAATAAACTGACAACATTTTAATCAAACTCGCATATTCGAACTGAAGTTCTGTGATATTTTGTTGAACTAATATTTTTTCAGCTAGCAAAATATCAATTTGTGATTGCATAACAACATCATTTTCTTGAGCAATTCTTAAATCACCAATAACCAAGTCGAGTTGCCAACTTTTCATGTCAAGTATTTCGCTTTGCTTTTGTAATGTTAAAGCAGCAAAAAATAAATTTGCTATTTTCTCTTTAAAATTAAAAATATCCGAATCAATCTGACTCAATCCAGAATTGAGTGATGCTTCTTCGATTTCTTTTTTTGCTTTATTTATTCCACCATCAAAGATAGTTTGATTAAATTCAGCATATACTTTATATTGGTCCTTACTGATTTCTGGCAACAATCCAGCAAACATAGGATTATCAATAGAAACTTGAGTAACATCAGACTGCCAGCTAGTTTGAGCATTCAATTTAATAGAAGGATAATATGATATTTGAGATATCTTATCATTAAGTTCTTTAGTTTGACGTAATAATTCTGCCTTTTCCAAGAGTGGAAAGTTTCTTTCAGCAAGATTGAGGCAAGAATCTAAACTTAATACTTGAGCTCCTGCGTAAGCAGAAAAGAAAATTAATAAAACAAAAATAAGATTTTTCATATTAGCACTTTATTGAGTTTATTACAAATTGAGCGATCATTGAGCGACGTTCATCAAGAAATTTTTCATAATTCAAATCGAACTCATTCATTATTTCTTCTATTACTGGGCGCCCGATATATGGGAATATTGAGAGAGATAAAACATTAATCATCAAATGAGGAATTTCCACATCTTTCCTAATTATCCCTGCATTTTTTTCTTGTTCAAATTGCTCAATTACATTTTCAAAATTCATAGAAAAGTCAAGTTTTGCTATTAGTTTTCTTACTAATTCTGGATTTCTAGTAATTTCGTTAAAAAAGTAAATTGGGAACTTTCTATTGTTATAAAGCAAGTCCTGATGGACAAGAATAAATCTTTCAATCTTTTCAAATATTGTCCCTTCCGAATTAAATGCATCAAAGAACTTTGAGAATATTTTTCCAGCAACAAGTAAAAACACCTTCTCGAATAAAAGATCTTTACTTCTGAAATAATAATGCAATAATGCTTTATTGATACCAGCCTTATCTGCAATCTGTTGCATTCTTGCTCCTTCAAAGCCTCTTTCTTCGAAAACCTCAGCTGCTGCATCAATTATTTTTTGTTCAGCATTTAATTCTTGATCATTAGTCATACTGTTTTACCTTTTAGTTTATCTATTTGGTTTAACCATCTGGGCAAAGATAGGGAATATAATAATACGACAATTAAAAAATGTGATTTTTTTTGAAAATATTTTTAGATTGGTGATATGAAGTTTAAAATTTTATTAAAAACTCAGGTATAGAAGATTGATAATAAGGCTACTAATCAATGATGATCAGCCCTATTCCACCATCTGACAGTTAACAAATAGCCAGCTAAAAATGTAAGAATAAAGATAATGTAACTAATCAAAATCATTCTCAATTTTTGATATAAGCATTCGGAATTGAATTCTTAAATCTTACAACATAATGTGGGTTTAACGTGGTTACAGATATTTTATTGACTAAGTGATAATTATTATTTTTTATCAAACATGTACTTTATCCCAACGCTTACACCAATTGTTGAAAAATTGTATTCTCTTATCTCGAACCAAAATCCGTCATTGTGTAAGAAGGTATTATTAGATAGCGGTGAAGGCATATCTTCATCTTCATATTCAGTGACCTGTCCGTTTTCGTTAATTGTAGTTTTATTTTCGCAAACAAAAAGATTAATTGGTGCATAAAATAAAGGGCGATAGCGAACATTGCAATTTAACTCAATGTGTTCATCTAATTTATATCCAACATTCAAACCCAGAGTATAAGAAATAGTTGCTTTTTCTGGTTTAGCACCCATAAATAGTGTTTCTAAGGTTTCTTTGTCGGGATTAAATAAAAACGTTGACTCATAAGTTATCGTTTTGCTGTAAGAATCATTGTACCCATTCATTATTGTTTTCCCATAAACTGCCATATCAATAAAATTAAATCTTATGCCGGATGTTGCTCCAATTGTAATTTTACCAAAATCGTAGGATGCTAAAATTTCGGGGTTAACATAAAAAATGCTATACCTAAAATCTAACGAATAGGAATTTTCCACTGTCATAAAACCATCAAAGCCATCGTCCCAAATAAACGACATGTCGGGAGAATTAATATCATAAAATGTTTTTGATTCTTGTCGTCCAATCACATTGTTTTTATTTTTAAAATTAACTGCATTATTATTTGTTCCTACCGAAAGCTTAACACCCAAAATACATGCTTTATATCCAATAGAAATTTCATTTACAATTCCGCTTCCCAGATAAGGTTTTATACTAATCAGTTCTTTGTCTTCACTATAATAACGCATTGGATGCATGTACATACTTGAATTATATTTGTCAATTGGTAGTGGATCATTCATTAAAACCCCATCGCCAGCTTTAGCTAACGAAAAATCATAGCCAGTATTAAAACCTGCAAAAAATTGTGCTTTAGCATAGTGAGAAATTATTAATATACTAGTAATAAATAATAGTTTTATAAGTTTCATAAATCAGTTTTTTAAGATTAATTTGATGAAGACATGTTTTTATTAAATCCAAAATAATATTTTATTCCAATTCCCACACCCAATGTTGTAAAATCATAGTGTTGTGGCAGCCATTCAAAGGTTTCAATGAATTCCTTTTCACTCTCAAAAGTTTCATTAGTTTCATAAACAATTTGTTCGCTAACTTTTATATCATAGTGCAGACTTAATTTTTCCCAATATACCGTGGAATATACAAGTGGCTTGTAGTCTATATTAAAGCTAAGATTTAATCTTTCCGAGACATCATAAGAAACTCCCATTCCCAGTAGCCATGAGACTACAGGCTTATCAATTTGTATAAGATATTTTGTTGAGTGATTATAACTCCCTGTGGTAGATGGACTATAAAAATCACCAAAAAAGTATCGAATATAATTTATTTTTGCAAAATTAAAATTAAAGCCTGATTTAAATAAGAAATGGAAATCCCCTTTTCCTGTGATATATGACAAAGATGGAGTTATATTCACCACATTATACATTATTGAAATTTTTGAATTATCTTCCATGGTCAGATACTCATCAAAATATGGAGAGTATAATGGGCCAACATAAGCTGTGTCATAATAAGTCCTTATAAAAGCTTTGTCCCAATCACTATATGAGTTTTTTTCATTTAAATAATTAAAGTTAAGCTTACTAAAGTTACCTCCTACGCTTAAATCAAATAATAAGGAATTGCATTTATATCCTAATGATAGGCTATTACGAAAACCTTCGCCAAGAGGTAAATAGATTGAAGAATCAGCATTAACATAGCTATGTTGGATGAAAGGAGATTCTTTCTGGAATACTTCAAACCTATTGGCAGAAATGTCATAACCTGTGTTATATCCGATAAATAGTTGTGCCCAGAGTGAATTAAAACCTAGAATAAAAATAGATACTATTAAATACTTTTTCATATTTACTGTTTTGTTATTTTTAATGTTCTTTCTTCGCTGTCGTTTATTAATACTTTTAACATATATGTTCCAGGAGGTAAATTTCCTAAGTCAAATTCAAATTCGTTTAATCCCTCTAAAACATCTGTTTTTTTAAGCAAATTAATAAAGACTCCATTATTGCCATACAAAGATATAACTGCATTTGCAGAAATGGACAACTCAAGATGCAAGGTAATGAAATTTCTAAATGGATTAGGTGAAACTTCAAAAATTAGTATTGAACTTTCGGTTGCATCGTTGCTAAAATCAGGATAAGCATAGTTATTTCCCCACCATTCTATTGGTTGCTGTATACAATCAGCAAAGCCATATCCTGTTGCAATAAAAGAGTTTGCCCCGGTTTTAAAACCATCGCATAATATTATTCCATTACAAGCCGTAAAAATTGTAGGATCTTCAGTGACTAAAGTATTTACCGAAGAATTTAAGACGAACTTTCCTGATGAATAATAAGGTGGATTAATCACAGTACCATCAAAGTTTACGCCTCCTAAATATGTAGCTGTTAAATCGCAATCAACTAAATCCACATCAATTTCTGCAGTTGCTTTTTGGTCATGATAACCAGCATTCCCATATACATCTACCTTAAAAACGTATCTTCCGAATGGTAAAGATGAACCTGCTGTATATGAAGTGAAATAACAATAATCAGAAGGAAAAATCCACGGAACTTGAGTAGAATATGGTGATGTTTTTATTAGGTATAATGGAATATAAAGTAGTGGAACCCCAAATCTGTATAAATACATTTTCGCTGAACTTGGATACAGATAAGGTTGACATTGATCAAATTGATTGATTGTATGTTGCCAATAAAGTTCCAAAGCACAAAATTGCTTTCTTACAAGAACTCTATCTATTGGGTTTCCGGGTTTATAATGAGAGCAATAAATATTAATAGGATCGTAACAGGTGGTTTGGACTCGAACTGGAACTTCTTTTTCTACTGATGTAGGCGGACAACCATTGGCTGTTTCGTAAGCAGTTAATTTCACAAAGTAATTTCCTTCCGAAGGGAAAGTATGTATCACTTCAGTATTTGTAATTTGGTTGCACCAAACGGCAGTTCCGCTATAATTCGGGGCAGAAGCTTGGGTCGCAAACTCCCAAGTCCAGTAACAATTTCCGCTACAGTTTCCGATTATCGGTTCAAAAGAAACTGTACATCCGGGCTGCGGATCTTCTGGATAAAAATTAAAATCAGCACTGAAATTGCCACAAGGATTAGGATTTACAACATCAACATATCCACAATCAGTAACGAATAGCACATCATCCTGTCCGCTAAGTTTCACTTCTGCATAAGGGTAATAAGTGCCATAATCTGCATACCAGTTTAAATATTGCAAAGTTGTTGGGTATTCGACAGTTTGAGTGGTTGAAACACGACCATCGCCATAGAATAATGTAATATCATAAGAATAGCCTTCGGGTACGTAAGTAATATTTAAATAATATCGAATTGCTGCATCAGCGTATAGGTAATAATCACAGTTAACAGAAATGTTTTCATTTGTAATCACATCATCATAAACATAAATATAGTCATTTTTTGTTATAGTGAAGCTCTCTCCTTCAGAATTAGTTGCGTAAACAGTAACATCGTACAATCCAGATGTATTATAGGTAACATCAGGATTTGATGTTGAAGCCGACGTGGGATTACCACCTTCAAAAGTCCAGCTTCGATAAGTAACACCAGTAGAACAATAAGTGTTAAATTTCACAGAATTACCACTTCTCACAGAAGTAGATGGCCATGCAGAAAAATCGCATGTAAAGCATTCTATATCCGGATTAACGACCCGAAAAGAGTAACTACCTTCTTCTCCGTTTGGAATTACACCATCAAAATCCAGTTGTTGCTCGCCTCCTCCATAAGCCACAATCTTATCAGGATTTAACTTAACTGTAACATTGCCATGAGTACCTGTCCAATTATAAATAATCTTATTAGATTTGCCATTATCAGGATTATTCCAATAAACATCAGTTGTTTGATTATATGACAAATCACCATTAGAAAACTCCAGTTTAAGTGCCTGCCATGCAGGTTGTGTGGCATCACACCAGGTATCTGTTTCAAAAAACCCGGATGTTACTCCGGGTGGCAATATTGCATTGTTTTCAGGATAATACTCTTTGGTGGCTGGGCAAAGTCTAACTAAACTGTTAGACCTGTATATAAAATCATCATAGTGTACAGGCATACTTTCATATGCATCATGAGCCTCTCTATAAATTGGTTCATTTGTTATCGGACTTACACAAGTACCATTCATTCTCTGTAATAATTCTCTATTGTTACTATAAACATCAAAAAAATAATTTGTATTATCATCATAACCAAAACATATCCCACCAGAGCAAGCATCTACCCAGCCATTTGTGTAGCTATGACAGATAGAAAGAATTGAAATTGCGTTATTCTCATACAACTCTGGCGCTAGATACTCTTCTGCCCATTGTTAGGTCGCAATTGCTGTCCAACATTCCCCAAACCAATAATTATAGAGTTGATAAATCAATATATTTGGGTCTCCTTCTTTCCAGTCATTAAGATCAGACTCTGAATCAGAATAGAGCACTGAAATACCAGCTGGCGGCGCATTCCCCTCTGAATCAGATTCTACTCCATCATATCCATGAGAAGATATATACAAAAAACCTGCTGAAGCCATTTTTTTTAAGTTTGCATAAGTGCAAGTTCCAAAATTGTGATCATTATATGTAGGATCAATGAAAATATTATTTACATCAAAAACATAACCCTGCCCCTCAATCTCATCTCGAACAAGAGCAATTTCATCAGATAAAAAATATTGAAACTCAGCTTCATATATATTAGGGCACCAAGCCATTAGTGCTCCTTTATTGGGTACATAATCTTTACTAGTTTCTATTGTACATTTCTTTTCTCCTGTTTTGTTAATAACACTTGATGATTGTTCAAGAATCCTTATTAAAATAGATTTATTTAAAAAAGTCGCTACTACTTTTTCAGCAAAAGCTCTGTCTATAACAATATTTGTCAATAACTCGACTTTTTGGTTCTGACTATCTTCAGAAATAAGTATATTACAAAAATCTTTAATCTTCAATGATTTTATTCGTACTCTTTGAAAACTACCATGTCCACCTTCTGACTTATAATAAATTAGTAAGTTGCCCAAACTTAAATCTCTACAATAATCATTAAAGGTTGACGTGACCCCCCTATTTATTTCTTTTTCCCTTTCAGTATTTTGATTTGGGCCAAAATCTTGGTTATGTTTCCTACCATAAGGTTGTAGAGAAATAACTCTTGATTCATTATTAAATGAAGCCATCTCGAAAGTATCGTCAGCTCCACCCAATTTTGTAAATGATTGCACATTCGGAATAGTTCTATGGAACGCAACAATACTATCGCATGCTGCCGAATATTCGTACTTTTCCAGATAATAAAAACTTATAACGGTCGCTAAAGGCACATTATATGCAGTATCTTTTATTTCGAAAATTTCGCTCAAGCCAGAGGTTTTGTCCAGTTCTTCAAAATTAGCCTTGGGCTTTTCAGTAAAATTATAAGGACTACGAGGCTTTTGATAGTCGAACACCAAAATGTCGTTGATAAATATTTTCCAGCCCACTCTTCTAACTATATATGGAGGCTCAATATATTTTCCATCTACAAAAACATGACCGGTTGTTATTTCTTCGCTTTCCTTGATTGAATCATTAGAAATGTCTTCTTGTGCAAGAAGAGAAGACCACAATACTGATGCGATGATAATTGAAAGAAATATTTTAGTGAATGTTTTCATAATATAGACAACTACAATTTTAACAATTATTTAATTACCTCTATTATTTGTTTGTCTTCTTCGAGTTGGCGAAGTCTCTTATCCTGCTCTATTATTATAAGTGTTAGCTCTTCGACTTTTTGCAGTAATACTTTGTTCATTTCTCCCAAATTTACTCCATTTTCTATTACTTCGGCTTCACTTGGAACACCTGGTAAATGCTTATTAGCTTTAATAAACATTTCTAATTCTACTAAATCAGGTAATTCGTAATAATCTTCAAAAACATAATCGCACCAATTACCAGTTTTCACTCTCACTTCACAGAAATGAGCAGTTCCCCGAACATCAAGCATATATTGAGGGCTCTCAGTCCCGATGCCAACCCTCACACCTTCGCCAAGTACGACCAATGGTGCTCCTGAACGTGACCAAAACATAAGAGCATTACCTTTATTTGGGTCGTTTACATGAAAACGCATAGTCCAGCTATTCTGCACTTGTGAAGGATTATAAAAGCTTATGTCTGAATATCCATTGCCATTTGAATTAATTGTTGGTTGTAATAAAATTGCATTTGAATTTCCTACAATATTTAGTTTTGAACTTTGATTTGGATTATTCGTTCCAATACCCACAGTGCCTTCATAATACAACTTATTATATGTTTTTGCCCAGTAATTTATATTGTTAAGCGACACTTCTCCGCCATAATTGCTCAATACTAAGTTCTGACTTTCAATTGAAAGTGTTTGGTTTAAAATCCCCAAATCAACCTCCGAATTATGATTTGCCAGACTTAAAGAATTCCCGTTTAATTCAAGTTTTAATTCTTTCCATTGAGCGGTTCCATTTGCAGAACTTGTAAGTATATAGTTATTAGCAGCTCCATTACGAATGCGAATATCTCCATTAATATCAAATGCCGCCGTTGGTTCTGTGGTATTAATACCTACTTTGCCGGTTTCTTTAACAACAAAAAAGTTATTCTGTAAAGTTCCTATTGCAACATTTCCATTAGATTCCATTTTAAATCTCAATGCTTTTTTAGTTATCAGATTTAAACTTCCTGCCTCTTGTAAATAAATAACGGCATTGTCATTATAAGAACGGATTAATAGTCCGTCTGTTGCAGTACT
>JBBQCZ010000064.1:0-20029 GCA_038319215.1 Bacteroidales bacterium
TTTTTCGGCAATGTCATCATCATTTGTAAAGATTGCACCACCATCACCGTAACACCCAAGATTCTTTGATGGAAAAAATGAAGTACAACCAATATGCCCAATGGTACCGGCTTTTTTAGTACCTGCATAGTTTGTATGATAATCGCTTCCAATAGCTTGAGCAGTATCCTCTATCACAAACAAATTATGTTTTTTTGCAATTTCCATAATTTTACCCATATCAGCAGTCTGTCCAAAAAGATGAACAGGAATTATCGCTTTTGTTTTTGGAGTAATTGCTTGTTCGATTTTATCAGGATCGATATTATATGTTAACGGGTCAACATCCACCATAACAGGCGTCAACTTAAGCAAAGCAATAGTTTCGACAGTTGCAATAAAAGTAAAATCAGTAGAAATAACCTCATCACCAGGTTGCAAGCCCAAAGCCATCATAGCAATTTGAAGAGCATCTGTTCCGTTTCCACATGGAATAACATGTTTAACATTTAGATAATCAGCAAGTTCTTTTTTAAACTCCTTCACTTCCGTTCCATTAATAAACTCAGTGTTATCAATTACATTTGCTATACGGGCATCAACCTCAGATTTAATTTTAAGATACTGAGATTTTAAATCAACCATTGGAATATTCATACGATAAAAATTTTTACAAAAATATAAAAAAGTCTGATGTAGAATAAGTATAAATTTTATGCATTGTTATCCGATGAATAAAATATGTACTCATTATATTTCTATCGTTCTAACATAAAAAATGGGAATAGGAATACAACACTTTAGAAACAATTCTGGATTTTACAAGTCTGAAATTTAGCCAAATAATCAAAATAAGCGCCTCGTTTTATGTTACTTAACATAAAAAACCGAATTTAATTCATTGTTAATTTGCGTTTTAAACTCATATCTTTGTTGCAATAGAATTAATGTTTAACAGAAATACAGTAAATTAATTAGTTATGGCTAAGAAAAATGTACTTATCATCGGAGCTGCTGGAAGAGATTTCCACAACTTTAACACTTATTACAGAGGAAATGCAAATTACAATGTAGTTGCATTTACAGCAGAACAAATTCCAGGTATCGACGGAAGACCTTACCCTAAAGAATTAGCAGGTGCGGACCTATATCCAAATGGAATTCCAATTTTTAAAGAATCAGAACTTCCTGCACTTATTAAAAAATACAATGTAGATGATTGCGTTTTCGCATATAGTGACAAACCATACGCTTATGTTATGGGAGTTAGTGCTATTGTTAATGCTGCTGGAGCGAATTTTATTTTAATGGGTCCAAAAGACACCATGATTAAATCAACCAAACCAGTTATCGCAGTTGGAGCAACTCGTACAGGTTGTGGTAAATCTCAAACTTCAAGAAAAATTATTGAATATCTTGTTGAAATGGGATTAAAGGTAGTTGCTATTCGTCATCCAATGCCTTATGATGCAGACCTTAACAAACAAAAAGTACAGCGTTTTGCTACAGTTGAAGATTTGAAAAAACACAACTGTACAATTGAAGAAATGGAAGAATATGAACCACATGTAGTTTCTAAACGTAATGTTATTTATGCAGGTGTTGATTATGAAGCTATTGTACGCGCTGCAGAAAAAGATCCTGATGGATGTGATATTATTTTATGGGATGGTGGCAATAATGACTTTCCATTCTACACTCCAGATTTATTTGTAGGTGTTGCTGATCCACTCCGTCCAGGCGCAGAAGTTAGCTATTATCCAGGAGAAGTAGTTGCTCGTATGGCTGATGTTATTGTTATCAATAAAATTGATTCAGCTACATTAGAAAACATCAATACAGTAAGACAAAATCTTGCTAAAATCAATCCTACTGCAATGATTATTGACGCTGCTTCTGTCTTAACAATTGACAAACCTGAGTTAATAAAAGGTAAGAGAGTATTGGTAGTTGAAGACGGACCAACATTAACCCACGGTGAAATGAAAATTGGTGCTGGTACAGTTGCTGCAATGAAATGTGGTGCTGCAGAAATGATTGACCCAAGACCTTACACTGTTGGTTCTTTAAAAGAAACTTTCATAAACTATCCTAATATCGGCACATTATTACCAGCTATGGGATATGGTGATGCTCAGATGAAAGACCTTGAAGACACTATCGCTAACACACCTTGTGATGCAGTAGTTATAGGAACTCCTATTGATCTTCCTCGTTTTGTAAAAATTAAACAACCTGTTGTAAAAATAGGTTATGAGTTACAAGAAATCGGACAACCTACTTTAGAAGGTGTTTTGAAAGACTTTGTAAAAAAACACAATCTTAAGAAATAATAGTTATTTATCTTATAATTTAAGAGGCTCCCGATACTTTTCGGAGAGCCTCTTTTTTTTCATATTTTATTGTATCTTTGCGCCTGATTTTGAAATAAGATTTTTTAATGAAGAATACGCGTAACTTTTGCATTATTGCACATATTGACCACGGAAAAAGCACATTAGCAGACAGACTTTTACAATTGACAGGTTCTGTTACTGACAGAGAATTTCAGAACCAAGTGCTTGATGATATGGATCTTGAGAGAGAGAGAGGTATCACTATAAAGAGTCATGCTATTCAAATGGAATACGAGGAAAACGGTCAAAAGTATCTATTAAATCTTATCGACACTCCAGGACATGTTGACTTTTCGTATGAAGTAAGCCGTTCGATTGCAGCCTGCGAAGGCGCATTACTTATTGTCGATGCTACACAAGGTGTTCAAGCCCAAACTATATCTGTACTTTATCAAGCCATTGAAAACGATCTTGAGATTATTCCAATTCTCAACAAAATGGATTTGGACGCTGCTATGCCAGACGAAGTAGAAGATCAGATTATTGATTTAATTGGCTGCAATCGCGAAGATATTATTCACGCAAGTGGAAAGACAGGATTTGGAGTAGAACAAATACT
The DNA here is from genome assembly GCA_038319215.1 of Bacteroidales bacterium. Classification (GTDB taxonomy): domain Bacteria; phylum Bacteroidota; class Bacteroidia; order Bacteroidales; family ML635J-15; genus Bact-19. The sequence goes on from JBBQCZ010000064.1 coordinate 2,935, forward strand.
TGACGCAATAATCAACAAGGTTCCAGCACCAAAAGGAGACCCTGACGCACCACTTCAAGCTTTAATATTTGACTCCGTTTACAACTCATTTCGCGGAATTATTGCGTACTTTCGAGTACTAAATGGCACTGTTAAACATAGAGATTTTGTCAAGTTTATTAATACCAATAAAGAGTATTATGCAGACGAAATCGGAGTTTTAAAAATGACGATGAGTCCTCGTAATGTTCTTTCTGCAGGAGATGTAGGATATATAATTTCTGGAATAAAAACAGCAGCAGAAGTAAAAGTAGGTGACACGATTACACACGTGGCTCGTCCTTGTACAAATGTAATCGCAGGTTTCTCCGAAGTAAAACCAATGTTATTTGCCGGTATTTTCCCTGTTGATGCAGATGATTATGAAGAATTAAGAGCATCGATTGACAAATTACAATTAAATGACGCTTCGCTTTCATATACGCTTGAATCTTCGGCTGCACTTGGCTTCGGTTTCCGTTGCGGTTTCCTAGGATTATTGCACATGGAAATTGTTCAGGAACGTCTCGATCGAGAATTTGATATGGACGTAATAACAACGGTTCCAAACGTTCAATATCTTGCCTATACAACCAAAGGAGAATGTGTTGAAGTTCATAACCCATCGGGAATGCCTGGGCCAAACTATCTTGATTATGTTGAGGAGCCTTATATCAAAGGCTTTGTTATTTCTCGTTCAGATTATGTTGGTTCGATTATTAAACTTTGTATGGACAAAAGAGGTGCCTTGCTAAATCAGGTTTACCTTGCACCAGACAGAGTTGAACTTACCTTTGAATTACCTCTTGGCGAAATAGTTTTTGACTTTTATGACAAATTAAAGAGTATTTCAAAAGGTTATGCCTCATTCGATTATCATCAGACAGGATATAAAATTTCTAAACTTGTACGTCTCGACATATTGCTAAACGGCGAAATGGTTGATGCGTTATCAACATTAACGCACGTAAACAATGCTGTTAATTTGGGTCGTAGGATGTGTGAAAAGCTAAAAGAACTAATCCCAAGGCAACAGTTTGATGTAGCAATACAGGGAGCAATTGGAAGTAAAATTATTTCGCGCGAAACCGTTAAAGCTCTTCGTAAAGATGTTACTGCAAAATGTTATGGTGGTGATATTACCCGTAAACGCAAGTTGCTCGACAAACAAAAAGCCGGTAAAAAACGCATGCGTCAGGTAGGAAATGTTGAAGTTCCACAATCTGCGTTTTTGGCGGTGTTGAAGTTGGATTAGGCAACAAAATAATCGTTTACTCCTTCTTCAGTGTAAAAGCAATAGTTGTACCTACGCCTATGGTGCTGCGTACATTTAGTTTTTGTCCGTGAGCCTCGATAATATGCTTTACAATTGCTAGCCCTAAACCAGAACCGCCAGAATTTAGAGATCTGCTTTTGTCAACTCGAAAAAATCTCTCAAAAACTCTTGGTAAGTCTTCTTCGGAAATTCCAACGCCGTTATCGGTAATCTCGATCAAGATGTTTTTTCCCATTTCGAAGAATTCGGCCTTTACTGTACCTCCGACATTGTTGTAATGAATTGCATTAATCAAAAGATTCGAAAATACTTGACGAATAAATTCTTTATCTGCATTAACATTGAATTGCTTTTCGAGATTATTAATAATATTGACTTTAATCTTTTTCTCTTTAGCCATTTTCTCTATAGACTCTATAGTTTCTCGACAAAGCTCAACAGGATCGAAAGATTTTAAACGCAGCTTCAGTTGACCAGCTTCTAAACGGGTAATTTCATCAAGATCATTAACAATGTTTATCATTCTGTTAATGTTTTTCTCTATTTTTTTTAAATATCGCTCATTAATAGTTTCGTCTTGCAATCCACCTTCAAGTAAAGTAAGAGTATATCCTTGAATATTAAAAATAGGGGTTTTAAGCTCGTGCGAAACGTTTCCAACAAACTCCTTACGATAATTGCTCATCTCAATTATTTCTTCCATTTGAAGCTCTTGTTCCGATGCCCAATTATTAACATCCTTATCTACCTGTTTTATTAAATCGATAGAATAACTAAACTTTTTACGATTAACACCTTTAACCTCCTTGCGTTTGTTAATTGTCTTGTAAATCAGCTTAATACGATCGTAAATAAACGAAAAAAGTAAAAACCTGAGCATAAGGAACGAAACAACTAAACAAATTAGAGTAACAACTACAACCAATCCCCAATTTATTTTCAATCCTAAAAAGACATCGAGAACACCGACAGTGATGAGAACTATGGCCGCAATAATAGCAGAATAAACAATGGCGAGAACATTTGCACTAAAATTCTTCATTTGCTAGACATTAAATTTATATCCAATTCCTTTAAGAGTTATAATAAAATCGTCGCCAATTTTCTCGCGCAACTTTCTGATATGAACATCAATTGTTCTATCGCCAACCACAACTTCGTTTCCCCAAACAGCAGAATAAATATCATCACGCGAAAAGACTTTACCAGGAGTTGAAACAAGTAGTTTGAGCAATAAAAATTCTTTTTTTGCAAGGATAACCTCAAGCCCACAAACTTTTACAGTATGCGATTCAAATTCTATTTCAAGTTTTCCTGAATTGAAATTGTTTATTTCAGCCCCATCCTTAAATTTATTTGCTCTCCGCAACATAGCTTCAATTTTCTTCAAAAATATTGCAGGTTGAACAGGTTTAGTTACGTAATCATCGGCACCAGCATTAAAACCAGCAATGTGAGAATAATCCTCTCCACGAGCAGAAAGAAAACAGATTAAAATATTTTCGGTTTGTTTATCATTTCTAAGTGCTTCACATACTTGAATTCCATCCATTCCGGGCATCATAACATCTAAGATAATCAAGTCTGGGAGATGTTTTTTTGCTTTTTTTAATGCTTTTTCTCCATCCTCGGCCAAATAAACATCATAAGTTTCTTTTCGCAGATTATATGACATAAACTCACGAATATCTGGATCGTCGTCAACCAAAAGAATTTTTATCTGATTTTTGTCCATTATAAAATCATTAAAACTAATTAAAGTTTGCAAAGTTAAAGTTGCACAAACTTAGTGAATTTAATAAACAATTAAAAACGGAAATAAATAAATGGATTAAACCCAGATGAACTGATATCAGCGACACAAACAATTAAGAGCAAAAAACAACAAACTCCCATGATAATATATCTGCTGATTGGATAGTCGGAATACAGAATTTTTTCTTCGAGTTTTTTTCCTAATTTGAAGGCAGTAATAAAACTGAATAATACTGCAATTAATAGAATTACAATAAATTCAATATCCAGATATCCAGTGGGTCCAAATTTAAAAGAGAATAGTTTTCCGATATAACTAAAAGCAAAATCGAGGCTTAAAGAACGGAAAATCACCCAACCGATCATTGTAACCAAAAATGTAAATAATAATGATGGGATTTTGCCAATTTTATTTAAGATCTTTAACAGAAACAATCTATCAAGGATAAGGAATAAACCATGAAAAGCACCCCAAGCAATAAAAGTCCAAGCAGCGCCATGCCACAATCCAGAAATTAAAAATACAATCCAAAGGTTAAAATACAATCTTAGCTTAGAATTTACCTTGTTACCACCTAATGGAATATATAAATAATCCCTCATCCAGCTTCCAAGAGTGATGTGCCAGCGTCGCCAAAATTCGGAAATAGAGCGAGAGACATAAGGATTGTCGAAATTCTCAGGAAATTTAAACCCAATCATTTTACCCAAACCTATAGCCATATCGGAATATCCAGAGAAGTCGAAATAAATTTGAAATGTATAAGCCAAAATACCAATCCAAGCAATTGATGAATTTAATAGATCTGGATTCATTGCAAAAATCTTATCAGCCTCTGCTCCCATTACATTTGCAATAAGAACCTTCTTTGATAAGCCTAAAATAAATCGATATAATCCGGTAAGTTTATTATCAATTGTTTCGTTTGCTTCTCTATCCGTTAGCTGATCGGCAATTTCGCCATAGCGAACAATAGGTCCAGCTATAAGTTGTGGAAATAGCAAAATATATAAGGCCAAGTCTGTAACTTTTTTAAGTGGTTTATGCTTGCCTCTATACACATCAATACCGTAAGTAAATTTCTGGAATGAGAAGAATGAAATCCCAATCGGCATAATTATTTTAGCGAGTTGAATTGCGCCGGCACCAGTTACACCCAACAAAACATTAAGATTATCGACAAAGAAATTAGCATATTTAAAATAAGCTAACAAACCTAGATTAAGAAGAACTGAAGTGGTGAGTAATAATTTCTTTTTAACTCCAGTAGTCTGATACATTTTTTTGACAATAAAAAAGTCTATAACAATAGATCCTATAACAATAAAAATAAAATCAGGAGCTCCCCATGCATAGAATAACACGCTAGCAGCTAATGCAATATAGTTCTTAAACCTTACATCTGCCAGATAGTAGATTATAAGAAATATCGGTAAAAAATATAGAAGAAAAATACTGCTACTAAATACCATAAACTATTCAATTGTTATATCATAAATTTCCCCAACATAATCTTTAGCTGGAAATGGAATATTTTCTTGTTGATAAGGAGAACCCGGCCACCAGTTTGTGTTATGAAATTCTTGGGTAATAATAAGCAACATTTGATTGTCGGGGATTGCTGAGATGGTATTATCTATATATCCAACTTCGTACAGCTTATTTTTTTCTGGTCCTATGCGCCAAATAATTTTATCGGGTTGCCAATCAATCTGGAAATAATAATATTCGCTGCCAAACAAATCATCATCTGGAGCCATAAATTTCGTAGTTACCGCTCTGTAGCAGTCGTCCCACCTGTGAGCATAATAGGTTTTTCCATTATGAGTAACGGTATGGCAACCAGCCGAGAAATTCTTAGGTTCCCAGCATGCCATATCCCAATTTGTACAACACACTGCGATATTCTTTTTATCTTTATTTACATCGTCAGGCATATTGGTATTCCATGCTCTAACTTTATTTGTGCGAGCTTCGTAGTTATCATATACCGGTGGAAATTTTTCGCTCGGACAGTAAGGAACTGTTTTTAAAATCTCGAAATCTATTTCCGAATATGCAACTCTTTCAACACGTTCGTCGAGCTGACCACCCCAGTAAGTTTTCATATAGCCTTTTTTTGTACATGGGCGACGAAGATTCCAACCTGTTTCATTTTGACCTCTACCACCTTGATAAATGAGCCAAATTGCATTTGTAATTCCATTCCAAACAAAGTCGTCATTTAGTAATTCTGTCAATTTTGCTTTTACAGTGTACTTTCCATATGTAAACCCATGGCGTGTAATCATTCCAACATTTTGTTTCTTCCATTCGCCGTATTCACTTTTTGGATTTCTAAGAGTTACCTTTCTATCAATAGTATCGCTAATAACATTCTCACATGGAATACTTGCAGTCTGTGGTACAACAGTAATCCTATCTTCGGTTTTATAAAAAGCTCTTAGCCAGTTGTACTCTTCTTGAGTAAAAGTTCCATCGAAAAAATCGGCAATTACTGGAATATTATTGAACTTTGAAGACTCGTCGATATAATGCACAAATTGTTCAACAGTCGCTTTTTCGAACATTTCGGATTTACTATTGCAGTTGCAGCCAAATTCGTCATAATATTTCGGATTATCATTGTTTTTTAGTAATTCTTCGTTTATATAAACTCCATTTCCTAGATCGGGATTTGCTTTAATATTTATAAATTTATCAGTAAAACTAACGATACAATTATCAAATGATTTTCCGTCGCCATGTAAGAAATAAAAGAAAGGAGTAACAAACTTTTCGTTTTCTTGCAAATTAATATTCTTAATATACTCTGGTATTTTTTTTAACCCGTCCTCATCTATAATAACAATCATTAAACTATAATCTCCGACTCTAGTATTACGTTTCCACCTGTCATTCTCTCCCTCAAAAAAGTATTTTTCTTCGTTACGAGGATTTCCAACAATTCTAAAATTATCAGCAATTTGCTTTTCCTCGCCAGGGGCTAGCTCTCCACAAGATTTAAAAAGCACATCTGTATCTTCCCAAGAACCATAAAAATTTTCATGCGCAAACTCGTGCTGCTTTGAGTCGCTGTTCGCGTCAGAATCTGGGAACTTATAGGACTCGTTTTGATAGTATATTTTATAATATAGTTTCTTTGAATTTTTACTTTCATTTTTCACAGTGAAGTCAAAATCAAACTTTCCATCCGATGTCTGAGTAACAGAAGGAATTACAAAACCATTCATAGCATCGGTATAGTCGAGATACAAAACATCTTTGCTGTAATTGGTGAGTAAGTTTAGCTCTGTAAGGCTAAAATCCGTGGTTTTAATTTCAGTTTTTTTTCCGCTATTACATGAAAACATAAACGGGAAAATCAATATTACAAGTAATTTATATTTTTTCATAACTATTTGCTGAATGAGTACATTTCTGTTTTTTGAGTTAACCAGTCAACTTTGCTGATATTATCTTGAAAAATAATAATCTCGCTACAGTCGTCTCCGATAAAATCGCCACTAACTATTTTTGAAACCTCATAATATTTTGGGTTTTGTTTACCCAGAAATCCTCTAAATTCAATATTAAAAAGAATATTGTATGTTAGCATATCAAAATTTATAAGCCTAAGATCGAATCGTTTAGTTTTGTTAAATTGCAAAACTTCTTTTTGTCCCGATTTATTATAATCTACTACAAAATAATCGCTAGCAAAGTCTAATTTATCGAAAGACTGAACAGATTTATTATTGTGATTATTAGACAAAACCCAGGTTCCAGAAACACTATCATAGCTTAGAAACACATATTTATTTTGCTCTTTTTCGAGATAAATCAATAAAACTTCTGCTTTTTTCTTATTAAAGAAATCTGCTTTTTGAAATTTAATATTCGCCAAATTAGGATTTACAGGTTTGCATTTATTTCCAAGCACGAATTCTCCTTTAGAAATATAAGTTAAAATGTTTCCATCATTCAAAAACACAGAAAAAGAATTATCTGAATTATTAGTAATAGCAATTATTTTACTAGTGGGCACTGCCGCTATATTATGGACTTTAACAAATTCATTCTTTTTAGGGTTAAATTGGTAAATATTCAACATCTCAGAATTTGGACTACAAACAAAAAGGTAACCATTATCTGTATAAAATTCTGAATTTTTAATTATTTCTTCTGAGAATTTAACCTCATTATAAACAATCTCATTATTTTCAAATGACATGAGGTAGTTTTTGCCAGCTTGATTACAAAATAATAAATCTTTAGATATTTCTTTATTAAATCTCCCTGATAAAACTCTAGAGTTTTTTGTAAATATTTTATTGAGAGAAGTATTACTTGTGGCACTAAATTTCTGACAAGTAACATTTAGGAAATCGTAAGGCGGGTGATTTGCTTTAGCCTGATATTTTTTTTCACTCATTAAATTAAACGCAGGTTGTAAGCTATCATTCGAAAGATTTTTCTCTTTTATTACCAAATAAACATCATCCAAAAAAACTTTATTTTCATTTCTATTCCACAAATAAACTTTAATAGAATTTCCTGGTTTTGCGACATCTTCTGGGATAAGAATACTTCCATTGGCAGTTTCCCAAACCTTTTCTTTAAAACCCGCTTTTGACAAATCTATTCCTTGCCACAATACATCCTTGTTTGTTGAGTCGCAAACTGCTACCACAAAAACGGCATCAAGATTAGAAGTTTCGCTTAAATAATTGAAACTAAGCGACAGACTATTTATATTTCTAATGTCCATGTCTTTAAAAGGAATAGTTATAGATGCTGAAAATCCGTTTACTCCTTCTGCATAAGTACTATAATAACCAGACTTTGCATATTTTGAACTTATTCGGGGGTCATTTAATTCCTCAAAATCTATTAGTTTTGATCTAGGCGATTCTATACTTGTAGTTTCTTTTAACGAAACCGACATATCATCAATATAGACAGGATTATTGGCTATATCATTGTTTAACAAGTAAAATTTAAAAGAATATGAAGTATTAATAAATTCTTTGGGGCATGTAAATTTGCACGTAAACGAATACCAGTTATCTATTGCAAAAGAATCTCCTTTAATTGGATAGCCATTCCAATAAACTTGATTATTATTTTGATCAATAACTGAAAAAACCATAGACACATTTATATCAATAGTTGAAGGATTTACCCAGAATTTAACAATAATATCAGATATTTCTGATGTGTCATTTGTAGGAACTGGAATAATTACCGCTGGGCCATATTTAGTGTTTTTATCTATAAGTCCGCATTGCTTACCCGACAATGCTTTTGTATTTGTTAACAAGCTGTTTGGACCAAGGTATCTCTCCGATTCAAAGTCAATAAAATATTTAAAATAATCAACAGTTTGTACCTTTTCTACATTACTTGATTTGGTAATTCTATTGAATTTCTTTCCAATAAAAAATATCAGTATTGATATAATAATAAAAATAATAGAGAAAATTATTAAATATATCGGTTTTATCTTTTTCACCACCTTAGTCATCCTTTTTTTTATTAATAGTTTTATTTTTCTATCTTTTTTAATTAGTGCTCAAAAATACAAATTACTTTTTAACTTATGAACTTGTTTTAAAAGATTTTACAATTCTAAAATCAAATATAAAACAATATAAAATTTTATGTTTTAATTGCAATTTTTCGAGGTGTGAGAGCAAAGTAAAGATCAAAATCCGAGTTTAGCTCTGGCATTTTCCACAATATAACTTGCATAGTTAAACAGCTGAACATCGAACTCAACGCCGTTTTGTTTCGCCTTTTCTACAATGTATTTCTCATATTCAGAACTCGATAGTATAAAACTTTTAGCAAAGGATATTGCTTCTTAATTTGTTTTATTTTTTCCCACATAAAAAGCCTTAATATTCTCCGAGTATATTTCGACAGTATCTATATTTGCACAAAAAACAAATGATTCCATAATTTTTTGATCATCGACAATATCCAAAATAACAAATGTATTTTCCTTAACATCGTTAAAGCCACCTAAATTAATATTATATCCTTTATCGCGTAATTGGTAAATATAGAAAAGTGAATTCTGCTCATAATTTCCTGAGATAAGTATTATTGGTTTTGTTTTATCAGTAATTAGGCTATCCACTCTGTCTCTAAGAAAAACTTTAATGATTTTTTGTCCATATTCCTCAACTGCAAGAAACTTAACTAGTTTTAATTGTGATAATAATGGATAATACAACACACTGACAAATGCTACAATCGTTACAATTTCTTTAATGTGAGTTTTTTTTATAAATATCGTCAAAATATTTATAATCTGATAAACAGAAATTGCAGATAAAATAACCCAGAAAGTAACTTCTGGAAAGCAATACCATTCCAGTTTAGTTTTTGTTACAGAAATTATCAATAAATGAATTGAAGCAAGTAATAATGAGAAAATAAAAATATTTTTTATCTGTTTATTTTTTTCAAAAAACGTCAATACCAAACCAACTGGAATTAACCAAAACCACCAACCAAGTGCATAATCTGTAAGAAAATCTACGTAGAACATAAAAGGTTTTGAGTGTCCTTCAATTGCAGTAAAAGCACGGCCTCCAAATTCATTATCATAAACAGCTTTTATATAACCATGATTGTAGCTTTCACGCAACAAATAATATCCACTTAAAATAATCAAGGGTACTAATAATGAATAATAAAAATGCTTATTTTTCAATAATGGCAAAAGCTCCTTTTTCATTAAAATATATAGACCAATGCCTGGGAGAAAGAACAAAGAAGCAGAACTTTTTGAAAGAAATGCAAGAGTAAATAAAGACATCATTAAATATAATGTCCAGTTCTTTTTTGTCTCTATGTAATACAAAAACACTAATGAATATGCAGCTGAAAAGAATAAAATAAAGGCTTCAAAGTCTCCTTGCCGTAAAGCATGATATGGAAGTAAACCAGGAGTTACCAAAAATACTCCAGCCGCCAAAAAGGCCAGAGGTTTAGACTTAGTAAGTTCAGATAATAGTAAGAAGATAAGCAAAACCGTTAACGTTGAGACCACAGCACTAGGAAGTCTTACGGACATTTCATTATTACCAAATATTTTAATGCAAATTGCCTGACAAGAAATAAGCAAAGGCGGTTTTGTGTTCCACATATCGACAGAACCATTATAAGTGGGCATTAAAAAATTATTATTCTTGCTCATCTCATAAGCACTAATCCCATTTCTGGATTCGTCCCAAATGTGCAGTGTTTTATTGCCTAATGCAAAGAAAAAAGCAAAATAACAAAACACAAGTAGAATACAAATGTAAGGTAGATTCTGGAGAGACTTATGTTTTAAATTCATTTTACTCAACTTTATAATTTCATTAAAACAATATCAATAACAAAACACTAATCTTCAAACAATGCAGACTCAATATTATATCTAGGTCGGCCCTTGACCTCTGTGTATATTTTACCGATATACTCTCCAATAATTCCAAGAGAAATTAAAGTCAACGATCCTATAAACCACAAAGAACTCATTAACGATGTCCATCCCTGAATATTGTAACCCCTGAAATAAGTTACAATTATATAAACAAAAGAAACACAACTTACCAATAAGCTGACAAGTCCTATTATCGAAATAATTCTAAGAGGCTTAACACTAAAAGACGTTATGCCTTCCAGCGCAAAGTTCAACATTTTTTTAAATGGATATTTTGATGTGCCTGCAAACCGATCTTCCCTATGATAATAGACATTCTCAGTTTTATACCCTATCAACGGAACGATACCTCTCAAAAAAAGATTTTTTTCGTGATACAAAGAGAGTTGTTTAAGTGCTCTGGAACTCATCAATCTGTAATCAGCATGATTATATACCGTATCGACCCCAAGAAAACGCATTATTTTATAAAAAACCAAAGCTGAATTTTTCTTAAAAAAACTATCTTTATCTCTGGAACTTCTTACGCCATATACGATATCGTTTCCCAAATAAAACTGGTCAACCATTTGTTCAATAATTTCAACATCATCCTGCAAGTCTGCATCAATCGAAACTGCCATGTCGCACTTTTCAACTACGAATTCGAGTCCAGAAACCAAAGCATTCTGATGCCCTACATTTTTCGCAAGATTCAGGCCTTTAAAAACCTTATTGCTTTGATGTAAATCAGTAATTATCGGCCACGTTAAATCACGGCTTCCATCATTTACAAATAAAATATAGCTTGAAGTAGTTATTTTTCCTTTTTCAACCATACTATCAATAACACTTTTAAGCCTTACAGAAGTCTCTCCAATGACTTCTTCTTCATTATAACAAGGTACAACTATTGCTAATTTATACATATTTTGATTTTTTATTTATTTTTGAATGTTAGAAAACGATTTAGTAAATAACCTGGAACCGTATATATAACCATCGAAATTATTTGAGACAGATACTCATTCCAGTTAAGCCTTTCGACAAAAAGTTTAAGACATAGAAACTGGATCAAATAACAAATTAAAAAAACGCCTAAAAAGTAACTAACTTCCCGAATTATCATTTTAGCTCCTCGCTTTTTAAATACCCATAATTTATTCCAGATAAAACTATTAATCAAGCCAACGATATATCCTACTAAATTTGAAATGTCGTAAGCCATTTTAAATACATACATACATAGCATTATTACAAAAAGTGAAAGCAAAGTATTAATAACTCCTACAGCTATGTACTTTAATACACTAATATTGAATTTTATTAGTTCAATAAAAGATGATGTCATTTTTAAGTTAAATCCTTTTAATATGTACAAAAATACGTATTATTATTTAAAAAATCGTCAAAGTGATATTTTATTAAAGAGTTCTATGGATAACCGCCCTAAATAATTGAAATTACATCACAACTTAGTTCTTTAAAAGTTTAGCAACAGAAGAAAAAAGCCTACGGACAAATGTTTAGCATGCAAATTATCAATATATTAAAATTGCAAAATAGATTTAACTAAAAACCAAACTAATCGGAATCTTCGGTTTCTCTCTCTTTAATAAGAGTTAGGATAGCCTTTACCTTAAACAATCCAGTAACAAAGGCGAATAAGACACCTGAGATTAAAGTTATAATTACTGCCAGCATCCAATTTAGGCTTAGTGTGGAAACAAAATATGTAATTAAAATACTAACCAAAATAAAAATGGTAATCGAAATTATCAGTTTGTAATTAAATTTAAATTTAAAAACTTTCCAAGCAATAACAACCTGACTTAATCCGGTTAATATTTGAGTAATCATACTTGAAGTTGCGGAGCCCACAACTTGATATCGAGGGATTAAAATAAGATTTAGAACTATATTTAAAAGCATACCAGAAGCTGCCATTATATTCAGGTATTTCATATTCCCGTTTGATGTAAGCAATGTACCAAAAATATATGTTGTGCAAATACCTAGAAATCCTGTCATAAGCAAGCTTAAAGTTGTTGCACTTGCAGCAACATGTTCCCAATACATTAGTGTCATTATTTCCTCACTGTAAAAATGACAAATCCCCATACCCAATACGGCAGGTACTATTATCAGCAGAAAAGACAGCTTTACTAAATCTTCCACACTCTGTTTCTTTTTAAGCATTTTTGCAAACATTGGCAATAACAGACTCGAGAACAAGAATGCAAACATAGATGCAGCCTCAAGAATTCGGAAAGCCTGAGCATAAATACCTGCCTGTTCTTTACCATCGGGCAAAAGTCTTTCCAGCATTACGGAGTCTATTCTATTGTAAAAAGCCATTAGCAATATTAGTAATGCATAAGGGTAACTTCTTTTTAAGAAAACTCTAAAAAATCTAAAATCAAAATTCAGTTTGAAAAATGTTGTTTTACTAATTACCACCACCAACGCAACAATAGCCGTTAACAAATATGCCGCTGTTTGAGCTAAAACAAACCATTCTATTTTAAAATTTAAACCAGAAATATTTCCCCAAATAAGGATGCTACAAATAATTATCATTAACAACCTATCCAGCACCGAAAGCATGCTATCAGTTTTAAACATTTGCAAGCCACTTACATTTGAACGCAAATATAAAATCAGAGATAATAAAAATTGATTAAAAATAAGAATGCCAAGTATTCCCAGCTGCCGCAAATCGTATCCAATTAAGAAAGCAGCAGTAATTGACAATATAGCGTAAACTATTGCCAACAATAATTTTAATGCAACAATATTAGAAACATGTTTGCTAAGGATATTATGATTTTGGGAAATATTTCTATTATTAAAATTTGTTATTCCAAAATCGAGAATAATATTTAGTAGCAATGAAAAGTTGAGCAAAGAGAAATAAAACCCAAATTCGGATGCTCCTACAATATTCTGAACCGACCTTTCCACACCAAAAATCCAGAAAGGCTTCACCAAAACATTTAGGAAAAGCAGGAAAATTAAGTTTATAATAAATTTTTTCTTCACTCGATTTTAATAATTAATGCAAAGATAGAAAAAACTAGGTTTGCTTTAAAAAAATATAAATTTGAATGAATCTCTTTTGATCGATTAAAAATGAATAAAATATAAATACAATATTTCTTAATTATTAATAGTATAAGGTTTGTTCTTATTTATTTTTTATTATTTTTGTCATCCAAATAAAATTTGTTAAGAGATTGATATAAAATAATTTAAAAATTAATTTTTACGAATAATATGAAGAATTATCAAACGGATCAGATCAGAAACATAGCTTTGGTTGGGAATTCAGGTTCCGGTAAAACCATTATGGCTGAATCTATGTTGCAAATCGGTGGCGTAATCAACCGCAAAGGAGATATATCAGGAAAAAATACTGTTTCAGATTACCGTCCGATTGAACAAGAAAATGGAAACTCTCTATTTTCTACAGTCCTTTACACTGAAATCGCTAATACAAAAATTAACATACTTGACAACCCAGGGATGGATGATTTTGTTGGCAATCTTGTATCATCATTATATGCTGCAGACACAGTTTTAATGCTTATCAATGCTCAAAATGGTGTTGAAGTAGGTACTGAAATTCAAGGCCGCTATGTTGATAAATCAGAAAAACCGATGATTATCGCAATCAACCACCTCGATCACGAAAAAACCAATTTCGAGAAAGCAGTTGAGATGGTAAAAGATACCTTTGGTGGAAATGCAGTATTAGCTCAATTTCCTGTAAATGCAGGTGTTGGTTTTAACTCAATCATTGACGTTATCACTAATAAAATGTACACCTTAAAAGGTGATGTAATAGAGATTAGCGAAATTCCAGCAGAACACGCAGACCAAGCCGAAGAAGTAAAAACTCAATTGATTGAGAAAGCAGCTGAAGCTGACGAGTCGTTAATGGAACTTTTCTTTGAAAATGACACATTGACAGAAGAAGAAATGATGCGTGGAATCGCTGCTGGCTTGCCATCAAGAGGAATTTTTCCAATATTCTGTACCAATGCTAGAAATGACTTAGGTGTTCAAAGATTATTAGAATTTATTGCACAGGTAGCCCCAGCTCCAAATAAATTTGCTCCTCCTAAAGACCTTGAAGGCAATGAAATTAAATGTGATGTTTCTGCAAAACCAGCACTTTACGTTTTCAAAACTTCAATAGAAGAACATATTGGTGAGATTTGCTATTTTAAAGTACTTAGTGGAACACTTACCGAGAGCTGTGATATGTACAACTCTAAAAACAACACAAAAGAAAGACTTTCTTCATTATTTGTTTGTGCAGGTAAAAACAGAACTAAAGTTGATAAAATGTTTGCTGGAGATATTGGCGCAACAGTTAAACTTAAAAACACAAAAACATGCCATACACTTGTTGCTCCTGGTCAAGATTGGGAAGTGCAAGGAATTGTTTGGCCTAACCCAAAATATAGGGTTGCTGTTAGAGCTTTAAGCGAAGGTGATGATGAAAAATTAGGCGAAGCTCTAAACAGAATGAGAGATGAAGATCCAACGATTATAGTTGAATATTCAAAAGAATTAAAACAATTATTGGTTCAAGGACAAGGAGAATACCATTTAAACATTATGAAATGGCATTTAGACAACCAGTTTAAAATCCCTACAGAATTTCTAAAACCAAGAATTCAATATCGTGAAACTATTACAAAAATTGCTTTAGCTGATTATCGCCACAAAAAACAATCTGGTGGTGCAGGTCAATTTGGTGAAGTTCACATGATTATGGAACCTTACGTTGAAGGAATGCCTGATCCAACTATGTACAAAATTGATGGTAAAGAAATTAAAATTTCTGTTCGTGGTAAAGATGAGTACAATCTTGATTGGGGCGGAAAATTAATTTATTACAATTGTATTGTTGGTGGTTCTATTGAAGCAAGATTTTTACCAGCAATCTTAAAAGGGATCATGGAAAAAATCGAGATTGGACCTCTTACAGGTTCTTATGCTCGAGATATTCGTGTTTGTGTTGTTGATGGTAAAATGCACCCCGTTGACTCAAATGAAATTTCATTTAAACTTGCTGGTCGTAATGCATTTAGTAAAGCATTTAAAAATGCTGGTCCTAAAATTATGGAGCCTATTTACAATGTTGAGATTCTCGTTCCTGGTGACAGAATGGGTGATGTAATGAGTGATCTACAAGGACGTCGTGCAATTGTAATGGGTATGAGCAGCGAAAAAGGATTTGAGAAAATTATGGCAAGAGTTCCGTTAGCAGAAATGTCAACCTACTCCACAGCTTTGAGATCAAATACTGCTGGTCGCGCAATGTACGAGATGTCGTTCTTCGAGTATCAACAAGTACCACCTGATGTTCAGGAACAATTGCTCAAAGAATACGAAGCAGAACAAGACGAAGATTAAGAAGATATATTAAAAAAAGGTGGAAAAACAATTTCCACCTTTTTTTTGCATTCTAATGGACAAAACTTAACCCATACTTATTTAGTGCCGACGAAACAAATATGAATAAAGCAATATTAAAAAAATCACAATCTCTAAAACTTTGCAAAACTTAAACCGGTTTTTCATTTTACAATACTGAAGTGATTTTAATATTTGCAAAGATTAAAATATATTCCTAATAAATAATGGATTAAAAGGTAGTGTTTGTAGTGTTCAAAAAAGTGTGTATTTGAGCTTTTAAAATCTACAATATTCTTAGATAATAGAAAAAGAGGCTGTCTTTTTAAAGACAGCCTCTTTTTCAAAAGTATTTATAGCTAAATTATTCTCTCATTAAATGCAAAGCACCTTGCACATCATACGGAGCACCATCAAAACCTTCTGCTTTAATTACATAGTAATAAACACCTGGAGATGCATCAGTTCCACCGCTGAGTTTTCCGTCCCAACCAGCTTCGTAATCTTCCCAGTTTTCCCATTCATAAACTGTTCTTCCCCAACGGTTTACAATTACTCCGCTAAAGGTTCTCAAAGTTTGTGCTTTTACTTGGAAGTAGTCATTTATTCCATCTGCATTTGGTGAGAAAACATTTGGAATTTCCAACTTACTTGCATTGTCAACTTTTATACATGCATCAAGATATGCAGTGTCGCGACACTCAGGCAAATCTCTATTCATAACTATTAAGAATGGTTCGTAACAATTGGCTTCTGTATAAACATGCTCGATTAGCTCGTCGCAACTTTTAACAACTGTTCCATCATCAAAATGCCATTCGCAGCGTTTGCTTACATTATCATAATTAGACGTATTCAAGAATATTACATTGGCATTTGGAGCTACCAAATCTTCTAGTATTACATCTGCCGATACTGCTATTTCTGCCTCAATCATACCAATGGTTTCAATCTCATAAGGTATGGTATCTACACAATTTGCAGTGCCAAAAGTGCTTAGATAATAAGAGTAGTTAACAATGTTTGGTGTAAGATATGATGCACGTATGCCATATATTCCAGCAGGCAATTGGTAAACCTCTGTAATTGGTGTGTTTACTGGAGGACCTACATTTGGATCGATCCAGAAAAACGAATTGCTTACAGTTTCTGAAAAAACAATTCCGCCTTTACCCAATGCACATGTGTCGGCAACAAGAGTTACATCAAACAATGGTAT
>JBBQCZ010000065.1:0-20020 GCA_038319215.1 Bacteroidales bacterium
GAAATTGCCGTTGTTCCGTCAACATCATAATCTCCATAAATTAATATATGTTCTTTTGCTTTAACAGCTCGGATAAGCCTTTCAACTGCTTTATCCATATCCTTCATTAAAAATGGATCATGTAAGTCGCTTAATTCCGGACGAAAAAAAATACGAGCTTGTTCATAAGAATCAATACCGCGTTGTACTAATAAATTTGCAATTTTTTTATCTACATTAAGCACTGACGACAGCTTTTCAACCTTTTCAATATCCCCATCTTGTCTTACTAACCATCGTTTTTCCATAATTTACGTCACCTTTTATAGCGAGATTACAATATTACAAAAAATAAATAAATTTCTACCGTTTTATTTCAAATTTAGCAACTATTTGCCCCATATTATGAATTGGAATGCAAATTATAATTACGAAAATGCCGAACATTAGTTAATAAAATCAAGGTTTAATTTATTTTAATGTTGATATAATTAAAATATATCATTTTAGTTGCACGTATGTAATGCATGTGGAGAGCTTTTTTTTGACAGTCAACAGTCTTTTATTATATTTGCAGAAAAATAACATTATTATGGATTATATTGGATTAAGTGAACAAGAAATTATAAGAAGAGAAGCTTTAACTGAAATAAGAAACCTAGGTATTGATCCTTATCCTGCGGCAGAATATCCAGTAAGTATTTACACCACTGATATTCTTGAAAATTTTAGTGATGAGAATATGCCTGAGAACCTTAAGAGTGTTTGTCTTGCTGGTCGAATGATGTCTCGACGAATCATGGGAAATGCATCATTTACAGAATTACAAGATAGTAAAGGTAGAATCCAATTATATTTTAAACGTGATGATATTTGTCCTGAAGAGGATAAAACAATGTATAATGTTGTTTTTAAAAAATTGCTTGATATTGGTGACATTATTGGGGTAAAAGGTTATGCATTTCGTACTCAGATGGGTGAAATTTCTGTTCATGTAACCGAATTTACAATTTTAAGTAAATCTCTTCATCCTCTACCAATTGTTAAAGAAAAAGATGGGCAAGTATTTGATGCCGTTACTGATTTGGAAATGCGCTATCGTCAGCGTTACGTCGATCTAATTGTAAACCCTCAAGTTAAAGATACTTTTATAAAAAGAACAAAAATTATTAATACTTTGCGTAATTTTTTTAACGAACAGGGATACTTGGAAGTAGAAACACCAATACTTCAATCAATTCCTGGAGGTGCAGCAGCAAGACCTTTTGTTACACATCATAATGCATTAAATATTCCACTTTACCTTCGTATTGCAAACGAGCTTTATTTGAAAAGATTAATTGTTGGTGGTTTCGAAGGAGTCTATGAATTTGCGAAGGATTTTCGTAATGAAGGCATGGACAGAACTCATAATCCTGAGTTTACAGTTCTCGAAATTTATGTTGCTTATAAGGACTATAAATGGATGATGAACTTTACAGAAGAAATGATTGAACGTTGTGCTGTTGCTTTGCATGGAACAACAAAAGTTCAATTGGGAGATAAAGAAATAGACTTTAAACGTCCGTTCAAAAGAGTAACTATGTATGATGCAATTAAAGAACATACAGGTTTTGATATATCTGGAAAAAGCGAAACTGAATTGCGTGAAATGTGCAATACTTTAGGACTAGAAACAGATGCCGCAATGGGCAAAGGGAAATTGATTGATACATTATTTGGTGAGAAATGCGAGCATCATTATGTGCAACCTACTTTTATTATTGATTATCCGATAGAAATGTCGCCACTTACTAAAAAACACCGCTCTGTTGAAGGTTTAACTGAGCGTTTCGAGCTTATGGTAAATGGTAAAGAGCTTGCAAATGCATATTCTGAACTAAACGACCCAATTGATCAACGTGAGCGTTTCGAAGATCAGATGAAATTATCAGAGAAAGGCGATGATGAAGCGATGTTTATCGATCAAGATTTTCTACGCGCTTTGGAATATGCAATGCCTCCAAATTCTGGTATGGGCATTGGAATCGATAGATTAACAATGTTTTTAACAAATAATTCATCTATTCAAGATGTGCTTTTATTCCCACAAATGCGTCCAGAAAAAAAGGCTGAAGCTTTTGACGAAAGCGCTTTTATCGAAATGGGAATAGATGAATCTTGGGCAAAAGTTTTACCCAAAGCTGGGTTTAATACCGTAAAACAAGTTAAGGAAATAAATCCTGGGAAATTACATCAAATTTTATGCGGCTGGAATAAAAAGCATAAACTTGGTTTGCAAAATCCTACTCCTGAGCAGGTTTCGGATTGGACAAAGGCTTAATGAAAGTCGCAAAACAAATATTTATTCTATTTTTTATACTTCTTATTTTTTCGGGAGTTAAAAGTGCTGAAATTAACAGAGTGAAATCTGTTGAAATTGATTGTGGATTTGCTGTGATTGAAGGAATGTCAACAAATTTGCGATTAATAACTTTTGATAGTCTTGGAAATCAAACAAATATTAATTGCTTTTCATCTGCAAGAATCAATAATCAAAAAGTAGATTTGTATTTTATTGACGGGGTGGCAGAATTTGAATATGTTTTCAATGACAAATCTGAATTAGTTATTGAGTGCGATCAAATAAAATCATCGAAGTCAATAAATCCTGTTCCACTTTGGATGTCGATAATTCCTCCTCTAATTGCTATTTTATGTGCTTTGATTTTTAAAGAAGTGTTCTCTGCCTTATTTCTTGGCCTTTTTAGCGGTTCAATTATACTCTGGATTTATTCTGGTGCTGGTTTCTTTAGTGCCTTTTTTAAAGCTATATTTTCTATTTTTGATAGATATATAATTTTGGCGCTATCGGAGAATTCACATGTTTCTATAATTGTTTTCTCAATGTTAATTGGTGGAACAGTTCACATAATAACAAAAAACGGTGGAATGCAAGGCGTAATTAACTTCCTTTCAAAATTTGCTAAATCACCGCGTTCTGGTCAATTGGTTACTTGGATGCTTGGTATTATGGTCTTTTTTGATGATTATGCAAATACCCTTGTCGTAGGAAATACAATGCGTCCTGTTACCGATAAACTTAGAATTTCTAGAGAGAAGTTGGCATATATAGTTGATAGTACGGCTGCTCCAGTTGCAGCAATTGCTTTCGTAACAACTTGGATAGGTGCAGAGTTGAGCTATATTCAATCATCTTTAATCAGTCTAAATATTGAAGTTAGTGCATATAATATTTTCTTCTCGAGTTTAAAATATGCTTTTTATCCAATTATTACCTTAATTTTTGTCTTCATACTAATATATCTAAAGAAAGACTATGGCGCAATGTATAAAGCGGAAATAAGGGCTCGTGAAAAAGGGGTTACCGCTTCTAGTCAGGAACAAAAAATTGAGTATGAGCTAAAAGAATTCGAGAGTCCTGATAATAAAAAAGCTCGTGCCTTTAATGCTTTAATTCCTGTTGGAATAATAGTGTTTGGAACTATCATTGGATTAGTTTACACGGGTTGGGATAGTTCAATATGGCATAATCAGTCGTTAGGAATATTTAAGAAAATATCTGGAATTATTGGAAATTCAGATTCATATTTAGCTTTAATTTGGGCTTCTGCTGGTGGACTTATTTCTGCGTTTATTCTTACACTACTACAGAGAATCTTATCATTAAAAGACGTTGCAGACAGTATGATTTCGGGTTTTAAATCAATGCTTACAGCTATTTTAATTTTAACTCTTGCTTGGTCTTTAGCTGGACTTATTACCGACATGCATACTGCCGATTTTATTACCAAAGTGATAAGTTCTACAAATTTAAGCCCGATATTTTTACCAGCAATTACTTTCGTTGTTTCAGGATTAATCGCATTTAGCACCGGTTCTTCATGGGGGACTATGGCTATAATGTATCCATTAATATTACCAGCTACTTGGCTGTTGTGTAAGGATTATGGCATGGGTTATGACGATTCTTTAGCCGTTTTTGCACATGTAGTTTCTACAGTTATTGCTGGCTCAGTTTTTGGCGATCATTGCTCTCCAATTTCAGATACTACAATTTTAAGTTCTTTGGCATCTTCGTGTAATCATATTCAGCATGTTAGAACTCAGTTGCCTTATGCCTTAACTGTAGCTTTTATTTGTTTAATATTTGGAACGATACCAGTTTCTTTCGGAATTAGCCCCTGGATTGTATTTCCACTTCTGATAGGTGTCGTTTGGCTTACGATTCGATTGTTAGGGAAAAAAATTCCAGATTATGTAAACAATGAGGAACAATAAATGTTATTAAAATATGAATTTTGCAACTTTAATATTGGCAATTGTAATTATCGCTTTTGTGGTACTGGGTTTAGGTGTTGGAATTTTCTTTTCTAAAAAGAAAGCTTTCCCAGAAGGTTCTATTAGTAAAAATAAAGATATGCAGCGTCTAAATATTTCTTGTGCAAAACATGATGAGATGCACGCTTGTGGTATTGATGGCGGGTGCTGTGGTGGTGCAAATCATACTCACTAATTGCCATAATTAAAATTAAAATTATTCTGTAATTTTTAATAGGTAATCCTTTTCGTTTTCCCAAGTTAATATTTCAGATGCAGAAATACAATTGTTGTGGAAATTCAAAAGTAATTCAGGTTTAGATGTATAGTAAATAATTTTTTGAGATAATACATCTTTATTACATCCAGAAATGCTTTCACCAACTTTATAAGTTTCGACAATTTTTTTTATTTCAGGTAATTCAGAACTTAATATTGGAACTCCAGATTGTATATAATCAAATATTTTATTAGGCAAACCAAATTGATAGTTGAGGCTGTTACCTTGTTCAACTGATAGTCCAATTCTTGCAGTTTTTGTAAGTTTGTGTAATGATTCAAAATCTAGATTTCCAGTAAAAACAACCTTATTATCACAATTAAGCCGATTGCTCAATTTCTTTAGCTCTATTTCTAAATCCCCTTTGCCCGCAATAAAAAGTGTCCACCCTTCAGTAATTGACATTGCTTCAATCATCATTTCAATGCCTCTGTCTTTATTTAAAGCTCCTTGGTAAAGAATAATGTTTTCCCTTTTTTCATAGTCGTGAGGGAATGGTTTAGACAATGGCAGGTTTCTTAAAACTTGCATTTGTATACCGTATAAATTATTGTAATAATTTGCAATTGGTTGACATACAGTATATGATGCATCAGCTTTCCGAATGCAATTCCGTTCTATAATTAACCAGATTTTTTTCTTTAATCGAGAATCTTGTAATTCTGGCACCTCGGTAAATAACTCATGACTGTCATAAATAAGCTTCTTTCTGCGTATTTTAGCTGCGAGAGTATTAGCCAATAAAGTGTCTAAATCATTTGAAAGAAAAATATCTGCTTTGCAAAATAATAGAAATAAAAAAAATCTCAAATTCAAACAAAAATAGAACAACATCCCTTTATTAAAAAGAAGACGAAACCTTTTTGTTTTATAATTACGCTCACCAATATCAGGACTTACTCTAAGTTTTCTTCCAATTAAAATTACATCATTGCCAGCTTCTTGTAAAGTGATACTAACCCTGTGTACTCTTTGGTCGTTACTCAAATCGTTGGAAACAGATAATATTATGCGTTTTTTTGACACTTTTTAATTTTATTCAAAAATAATATATAATTCGTGTAATTCAATCTAATATTTAAATAGTGCAATAATTTTAAGTTTTACGATGTGTAAAATCGAATTTTACATAGTTTTAATTCAATTGATGTTAGTGAATTATATTATTGCTCCGACTTTTTATTTATTTTTGTCTTCAAATATTCTTTTAATGAAAATACGTAGAAATTATTGCCTAAAGGAACATAATACATTTAACGTAGAAGCTGTTGCTTCTGTTTTTGTGGAATTCTCAATAGACGATGAATTTATAAGTTATATACTTTCTCACTTTGATAAGTTTAAACAGATTAAACACATTGTGCTAGGAGAGGGGAGCAACCTGCTTTTTACTGGTGATTATTATGGAATGATTATTCATCCTATAACAAAATACATTTCAATTAAATCTGAGAATGATAGTTTTTGTTTTATTGAAGCTGCTGCTGGTGTTGTCTGGGATGATTTTATAGATTGGACAATTAAAAACAAGGCTTATGGCTTAGAAAATCTTTCGCTAATTCCTGGAACTGTTGGCGCATCGGCAGTGCAGAATATTGGGGCTTATGGGGCAGAGGTGGGTGATTATATTGATTCTGTTAAATACGTTGATTTGCATACTGGCAAAATTGTAAATATTATGGCAAATCAATGTAAATTTTCGTATCGAAATAGTATTTTTAAGAATGAATTAAAAGATCAAGTTCTTATTTTATCTGTGACATATAAGCTGTTTAAAAAGAGTATAATTAATATAGAATATGCAGATTTAAAAAAATATTTTAGCGAAAATCATACAATAACGGCAGAAGATTTGCGCCAAGCTGTAATTAGTATTCGCAACTATAAACTGCCAGATCCTAAAACTTTTGGCAATGCAGGGAGCTTCTTTAAAAACCCAGTTATTGATAAAGTCCAATTTGAAATTTTAAAAGACAAATTCCCAGACTTACGTTTTTATGAACTGGCAAATGATTACTATAAACTGGCAGCTGGATGGTTAATCGACAATTGCGGTTTAAAAGGTTTTGAGCATAAAGGGGCTGCTGTTCATGAAAATCAAGCTTTAGTTTTAATAAATAAAACAGGAAATGCTAGTGGTAGAGATGTTCTCGAATTAGCAAAGATTGTTCAAATGAAGATAAATGAGAAATTTCAAATTAATTTAGAACCTGAAGTTATTATCTTATAAAAATTTTGATTTAAGAATTTAGCCAATTTTCAATCATTTTTTCTCCAAATTCTGTGATAAATGACTCAGGATGAAATTGTACTGATTGAATATCATAGATTTTGTGTTCCATCGCCATTACAACACCTTCTTCGTTTAAACCAGTAATATCAATTTCCTTGGGAAAATTTTCGCTATCTAAATACCATGAATGATATACCCCAATGTTTGAATTATTTGGGATACCGCAAAATAATTTACTCTCAGATTGAGTAAAATTTAACTTTTTAATCATTCCATGGTTAACAATTTCATAATTTTTAAGCTTTGCACCAAAAAACTCACCAATTGCCTGATGTCCCAGACACACACCAAGGAACTGTTTAGAGGATTTATATCTATCTAATATGTTTGCCATTATTGGCGATTCTGTGGGTAATCCTGGTCCAGGTGAGAAAATTATTTTATCAAAATCTGAAATATTTTTAATATTTGTGTTTTCAGGATAAGATATTGTTAGTTTTACATTAATTATTTTGCTGAACATTGCTGCCAAATTATAAGTGAAGCTATCATGATTGTCCAGTAAAAAAATTTTAATCATCGTTTAATGAATATTTGTAGCGAAATAAGTAAAAAGTTATCAATTCAAGCTAAAACTAGAAAAGAATTTTTATTTATAATTGATTTCGACTGTTTGCAATGCTTGATTTTTTCACCTGAGGATGCCGCAAAAAATGGCATTTATTATGACTTTGAAGGTAAAACAAATTTCAAAAAGTCAATAAAAGATTCGGGCACTAAAGGTTTTAATTTTTCACCTGTAGCTTTTTCAGAATATCGTGAAGCATTTAATCGCTGTAAAAGTGCATTACAACGTGGTGATACATATTTGATTAATCTCACTTTTAAAACTCCCATCTGCACAGAATATAGTTTGGAGGAAATTTTCTATTTTTCAAAAGCGAAATATAAACTTCTTTATAAAAATGACTTTGTTGTTTTTTCTCCAGAAAGATTTGTGAAAATTTCATCAGGTAAAATCGAAACAAGGCCAATGAAAGGAACAATTGATGCCGCTATACCTGATGCTGAGAATGCTTTATTAACTAATAAAAAAGAACTTTTTGAACATAACACAATTGTTGATTTGTTGCGAAATGATTTAAATATTATTTCTCATGATGTGAGTGTGAGTGAATTTAGATACATTGATAAATTAGAAACTAATAGAGGTGATTTATTGCAAGTAAGTTCAACAATAACTGGGCAAGTGGAAGATGATTATTTTTCGCGTTTAGGCGAAATTATTTGTTCATTATTGCCCGCAGGCTCAGTTACTGGAGCACCAAAGCAAAAAACTGTTGAAATAATTCGGGAAATAGAAAATTATAATCGAGGCTTTTATACTGGAGTTTTTGGTTTTTTTGATGGTGAAACCACTGATGTGGCTGTCTCAATAAGATTTGTTGAAAATATTGATGGAAAGTTGTTTTATAAAAGTGGTGGGGGAATTACTGCATTTAGTAATGTTAATGAAGAATACGATGAATTAAATAAGAAAATTTATGTTCCGATTTTTTGAAACAATAAAGATTATAGATGGTCTTATGCAAAATATCGATTATCATCAAAATAGGATGGATGATACTTTGATATTTTATGGTGAGCAAAATAATTTCTTTATTTCTGAAACTCAAATTCCTGAAGAATATAAAAGAGGCTTGGTGAAATTTCGTTTAGATTACGACTCACAGAATTATAAGACTGAATTTTCATTTTATAAAAAAAGGAATATTCGTAGTCTTAAAATTATTTCTTACGACGATATTGAGTATCCATTTAAATTTAATGATCGAAAAATGTTTTTACATTTATTGTCAAAGAAACAAGATTGTGATGATATTTTGATTGTAAAAGACGGTAAAATTACTGAAGCAAGTTTTTGTAATGTAATTTTATTTGATGGAGATAAATGGTTTACGCCTGACTCTCCATTGCTAAATGGTACTTGTCGTCAGAGAATGTTAAAAGCTGGAAAAATAGAAGAGAAAACAATTCTTCGTAGTGATTTGAGTTCCTTTCAGTCATTAGTTTTAATTAATTCTATGATAGGTGAAAACTTTGAAGATCCGATTTTAATCAATTATATAAAATAGAAAAAGCTGCTCAACCAAGCAGCTTTTTCTATTTTATAGTTAAGACTGTTATTTAAAAACTGTCACAGTCCCAGCGTATGTGTAATCTTTACCATATTTATCTCTTAGAACAACAACATACGTATAAACACCTTGAGGCACATAGTCTCCTTTGTCCATATCGTATCTGCCTTTCCAATGAGTATACCAATCGCTGGTTTGGAAAACCATTTCTCCCCATCTGTTGTAAATTGTCATTTTATAGTTTTCTTCATCAACGCCAACGCCAATAGGATAGAACTCATCATTACCCGGGCTTCTCAAATTTATTGCAGTTGGGAAGTAGATTCTATGATCATCGATAATTTCAATAATTTTTGTTACTGTATCAACACATCCTTGTTGACTGTAAACAGTTAGAGTAACAGGGAATTCTCCTTGTTCAAGGTAAGTGTGAGTAGGGTTTTGTCCACCAGAAGTACTCTGATCACCAAAATTCCATTCCCAAGCAATTGCGCCAACAGATGCATCCGCGAAGTCTATTTCAGGTTCGAATAAACCTGTTGACCATGGGAAGGCATTGAATTCAGCAATCGGTCCATCGTGTACTCTAACTAAAACCAAAGCAGAATCTTTACAACCCATCGAAGTAGAAACAACAGCCATTACATTATAATCACCAGTCTCATAAAATAGATGAGTAGGACGCTTTAAATCAGAATAATTGTTTGTTCCAGATTCCATATCGGCAAATTCCCAGTAATATGTATAAGTCATATTATCTGTATTGTTGTCGAATACTACTGACAATGGAGAACAACCAGTGTATGGGGTTCTGATAATATGAACATCTGGCATTGCCGAAACTGTAGCTGTAATTGTAACCGTATCGTTAGGTGTTGTACAACCATCACTTACAATTACAGTAAAGTCGGTTGAGACAACAGGACTAATATTTAAGATATTTGAAGTAGTTACCTGTCCGTTACCCCAGTTGTAAACATAGTCTCCATCGCCGCCAGTAACATTTGCAACTAATGTAGAAACTTGTCCTTCACAAATTGCACTTGGTGTAATAACTACTAAAGATAGTGGAGGGTTTACTTCTATTATCAAACTGCCATCTGCAGATTTACAACCTCTAGAATCAATAGCACTTACTAAATAATCTGTTGTAACAGTAGGTGAAACTAGGAATGACGAAGCAGTGCCTAGACCAGCCCAATTGAAAGAATAGCCTGGAACCCCACCACTTGCTGAAGCCGAAATAATCACTTGTTGTCCAATACAAATTGTGGTTCCTGTTCCTGGATAAACAACTAATTGTTCAGGAGTACTGATAGGAAATTGAGTGTAAACAACACAACCATCTTGGTCATGAACGTTTACATTATATACTCCAGCGTACAAGCTATTTGAAAATGCTAAATTAGAGACATTAGGAGTCCAATTATAGATATATGGAATAGTTCCACCTGAAACAAATATTTGAGCAAACCCATCATTATCACCAAAGCAGGTTACACCGTTATACATTACGTTATCGATTTGCAGACTTGTAGTTGCATTAACAGTTATATTCTCATTAACTGTACAACCATTACCATCTGTAATTACAACAGAATAGTTGCCAGGGGCAAGATTGCTTAAATAACTGCCAGTCATTCCACCTGGATTCCATACGTAATTGCAACTTCCAGTACCACCAATAATATTGTCAACCCAAGCAATCCCATTATTAAAACCACATGTAGCATTCTCAGTTGCAAATGTTGCGATAATTGGATTAGGTTCTCCTACTGTATAATTAGCCTGAATAAAACAACCAATATCAGTAGCATCATAAACAACTGCGGTATAAGTAGTGGCGGTTAGGCCATTTATTATTGATGTATTAGCAGAAATTTGTGGCCACGAGTAAAAATAATTGCCGCTACCACCACCTGCTGTAATCGAAATCATTCCATCATTACCAGCATAACATTGTGTGTTAACAACAGTTCCTACTAATGTTAGTGCTGGTGGTTCTGCTATTGCGATGCTTACAGTAGATGTACAGCCATTGTCATCTGTTAATAATAGATTGTAGTTTCCATCACATAAATTA
Source organism: Bacteroidales bacterium (assembly GCA_038319215.1). GTDB lineage: Bacteria > Bacteroidota > Bacteroidia > Bacteroidales > ML635J-15 > Bact-19. The sequence continues at coordinate 11,034 of JBBQCZ010000065.1, forward strand.
GAAGCAATTGAAGTTCCCGAACCACTTGTCCATGCATAAGTGTAAGGTAGAGTACCACCAGTTCCAAGTGCTGTTGCCGTACCATTACATAACCCAGCACAAGTAACATCATTATATCCCGAAATATTTACAGATAATGGTAATGGCTCTGTGATTGCAATATTACCAACAGCTAAACATCCGTTTGCATCAGTAATAGTCACAACATATGCTCCTTCAATAAGATTTATTGCCAATGCTGTTGATTGTCCATTACTCCATGCGATTGTGTTAGAAATAGTAGAACTAGTAAAAAATACTTCTGCGGTACCAGTGGATTCGCCAAAACAATTTACGTTTGTTGGGATAATATTAGAAATTACTGGTCCATTTACATCACTTAATCCAATTGTTTGACTTGTACTACAACCATTAAAGTCGGTTATTGTAACAGAGTAATTGCCTGATTGTATTCCACTAATTGTATTTGAAGCTCCACCTGAAGCTGGAACTGGATTCCAAGTATAAGTATATGGTGCAATTCCGCCTGTGGCACCAACCGTAATAGATCCATCATTATTACCACATGTTGGCTGAACAATGTTTTGCACGCTAATGCCTAAAACAGCAGGACTATTAATACTGGTTGAACTATAAACTTGACAACCATTAAAGTCGGTTACAGTTGTATTATAAACTCCAGAGCATAGATTGAAAATATTTGCGGTTACTTCAGAATTAGACCATAAATAACTATATGGCCCGACTCCACCAGAAGGCATTTCAGATATTGTTCCATTGCACGATCCATTACATAACTCATTAGTTGCAACTAAATTTACATTTAATACTGGAGGTTGGTTTAAAATAGCGCATGTATTTATCGTACAACCATTATTGTCTATTACTGTTACACAATGTTGACCAGCTGCTAAGTTAAAAGGATTTGAAATAACATGACCATTATCCCATACATAATTATATGGTGGAGTTCCGCCAATTATTGTAACACTAATGCTTCCGTTTGAGCTACCATTACATTGTGCATCATCTACTGTAATATCAGCGAATTGCATTGCAGTTGGAGTGTTAACAATTATCGAATTTGTACCTGTACAACCATTTTGGTCTCTTACAACTACAGAGTGAGTGCCAGTGCATAAACTTACCGCAGTGGCAGTGGTTTGCCCTGATGCACTCCATAAATATGTGTAAGGAGCTGTTCCTCCAGTTGGTGCAACAGTCGCACTACCGGTACAACTTCCAAAACATGATGTAGAAGTACTAACAATTGGTGCAGTAATAAATGAAGGTACTGTAACTGTGAAGTTTCTTGTCAACAGACAGTTGCGCGAATCGAGTACAATAACTGAATAATTACCAGCGCATAAGCTAGATTGATCTTCTACATTTATTGCTACACCAGGACCAGACCATGTGTATGTATATGGCGCCGTTCCTCCAAAAGTTGTTATTCCAATACTACCATTACATAGGCCAGAACACGTAACATTTGAAATAGTTGAAATTTGATCTACTACTGTTGGTTGAGTAATAGTAGTTCCAACACTTGCAATACAGCCAGTTGATAAATCAGTGACAACTACACTATACGATCCATTACATAAGTTGGTAGCAGTATTACTTGTTTGAACAGGAACCGTATTCCATGTATATTGGAAAATTCCACTTCCTCCGCTAACATTAACCGTTGCAGTACCATTACAAGTGCCAAAACATGAAGGATTAGTTGTTCCACTAATTGTTGCTATCTGTGCATTCTGGTCACTTAGAGGATAAGAAATAATCTTTTGGCATCCTTTATTGTCGGTAACAGTAACGGTGTAAGCATTAGCTGGAACATTCCAAATGTCCTGACTTAATGCACTATTACTCCATAAATAGGAGTAAGGAGAAGAGCCACCGCCAACAGTTATGTCAATTGACCCCGTAGATTGTCCACAGTTAGAAGGTGTTATGTTAGAATTTACAAATATTGCTGTTCCTTCAGTCATAATTGTATTTGATGAAATAGAACAACCATTATTATCTGTTACGGTAACAGAAACAGGCCCAGAGCACAAAGATGTTGCCGTTTGAGTTGACTGCAAATTGTTCCAAATATAACTATAAGGTGCAGTTCCTCCAGCAATATTTGCAAGTGCACTGCCATTACAAGCACCAAAACATTGAATTTGTGGTGCAATAATATTTAAACTTAAATTAGAAGGATTTGTTAAAATTGCTGTGGCAGTTACAGTACAAAGGTTAGCATCTGTTACTGTGACAAAATATGCGCCTGCAATCAGGTTTATAGCGGTTGCACTTGTTTGAGCAGGAATTGTATTCCACAAATACGAATAAGGTAATGTTCCTCCAGCGGCTGAAACTGTTGCCGAGCCATTATTGTTGCCATTGCAACCTGGATTAACTACATTAGATATAATAGCGGTTGGAGCTGGGATATCAGTAATAACAGCTGTACCTGTTTGAGAACATCCATTGCTGTCGGTAACTGTAACTCCATAAGGACTACCAACTGATGTAAGTCCATTATTTATTTGGCTATTTGGATTTGTTCCGCCAGACCAAGCCCATAAATATGGGGATGTTCCTCCAATTGGAGTTGCAGTAGCAGAACCATTAGGCATTCCACATGTAGCAGAACCAGTGGATACATTTAGTAACATTGCAGATGGTTCAACAATATTGTAAACTAAACTTGCAGTACATCCATGATTATCTGTAACGACTACCGAATGACTACCTCCACATAAGTTAATATTATTTGCAGAGTTAGGATTTGAACCACTTGACCAAGCATAAGAATACGGAGCTGTACCATTTGTAGTACTTATTTGGGCTGCACCATTACAATTTCCATTACATGTGGTTGGAGTCGTACTAACTAAAGATAATGATAAAGCTAATGGTTGAGTAAGTGTAACGCTGTTAGTTGCTGTACAACCAAAGTTGTCTGTAACAACAACAGAAACTGGGCCAGAAGAAAGCCCACTTACACTACTTGTTAATCCTGCTATTGTTTGATTAAATCCATTTGACCAATTATATGTATAATTAGGAGATCCACCAATTACTGTTGCTGTGGCTGTTCCATTATTGCCACCAGCACAACTAATATTTGTACCAGTAACACTTACTGTAGGACCAGAAACGTTTCCAATAAATCCACTTGCAGAAGTTGTACAACCACGAAAATCTGTAACTGTTACTGTGTAACTACCAGTAGGTAATCCAGATGCTGTAACATTATTTTGATTTGGAGTAGAATTCCATAAATGACTTGTGTATGGAGCAGTCCCACCACTTGGATTTGCTGTAATCGAGCCATCTGATAAGCCACAATGAGCACTCACAATATTAATAGTAGTTGTAGTCAAAGCAGTTGGTTGCGTTATTGTTACATTGCCAATAACTGTACAACCTGCCATTGTAACTGATACCGTATGAGCGCCAGCGCATAGTCCTGTTGATGTTTGTGATATTTGAGAATTGTCCCATAAATAATTAAATGGTCCAGCTCCTACAGGATTTGCAATTGCCGAGCCATTGCATGTACTGTTGCAACTTACTTGAGATACAACTGATGTGGTTAAGGTGAATGGAACGCCTGCATCAACAATAACTACACTATTTGAGGCTGTGCAACCTGCTCCGTCAGTTACGGTTACTGTGTAGCTGCCAGCTGCAGCTGTAATTGAACTTGTTGTAGGCCCGTTGCTCCAATTGTATGATGGTGGTGGTGTATGCCCTGAAACTACTACTGATGCTGTTCCATTTGCCATTCCACATGTAGAATTTGTCGATGACATTGCAAGAACCATAGCTGGAGGTGCAATAATGTTAAAATTCTCAATTGTTGAACATGCTGCATTTGATCCATCTGCAACAGTTACAGTGTAAGAACCATTGCAAAGTCCACCAGTGGACTGATTATTTGGAGTTGTTCCAGATGAATAATTATAAGAATATGTAGCACAGCCAGAAGCGTTTACAGTTGCTATTCCATTACAACCACCTGCGCAAGATGGAGGTGTGGTTACTACATTCGCTGTTGGAGTGTTTCCTGAATTTGAAATTACCGTACTCGCAGTGCCAGTACATGAATTAGCATTCGTAACTGTTACCCAATAAGAACCAGGGCAAACAGAACTAATTGTAGGGGCAGTACTTCCATTCGACCATGAATACCCTGTATATGGCAACGTTAATAAAGCAGATCCGTTACATGACCCACATGTTGCACCAGTTGGGGTGATTACAGGTGTAGGTTGAGAATATACTGTTATATTTTGACTAGACGACTGAACACAGCTTCCAGCAGTGATTTGTAGAGTAACAGAATAAGTGCCTGGAGCAGCCCATGTTACACCAGTTGGATTATGTGAAGTTGATGTTCCGGGAGTGCCACCTGCAAAAGTCCAAAGGTACGTTTCGCCAAGTATTACTGCTCCAGTATGCGTAAAATTAAAGGAATGACCGTTAAAACATTGATTACCATTATATGTGAATGTTGGGTTAGGTGCCGAAACAGTGGTGAGATTTACAGTGCCTGTTGCAGTACATCCAGTTGCATCTGTAACACTAACGGTGTAACTGCCACCTGCAAGGCTAGTAAAATTATAAGTAGCCACTCCATTTTGAGTTGCCGCTCCTAATTGTAGGTTGTAATTTGGAACTCCACCAGTACCTGTTAATTGTACTGATCCATTACTTGGTCCTCCCGCACAGGTCGGTTGTGTTATGCTGGTATTGTATGAAACAGCAGTAGGTTGAGAAATAACTATAGCCTCAACATATTCACAGCGCCCGACATTATCCGATATCGTTATTACGTAGGTTCCAGGAGCTAAACTATTCAAATTAAAACTTGTACCAACTATAGCTACAGAAGCACCAGCATTTATAGTATATGTATAAGGAGCTGTTCCACCGCTAATTCCTGTTACGGCAATTGTTCCATTGTTAGCACCATTACAAGAAATGTTTGTATGTGTAATTGTAGCATCAACTCCAATAACTGTAAAATTCAAACAATTACCAGTTGAAAAATTACTACAAATGTCATTTACTCCACCATTTAAAACGCAAATAGTATAGTTTCCGTCGTTTGCTAAATAATCTCCCAACTCTAATGTCCATAAATCGTCGTAAAACGTACCTGCATAGGTTCCTGCTGCACCTGCTTCACAAACAGCACTCCATGCATCATTAATAGTGTATGTTCCGGCTGGTCCAGTAATAACGAAATCGGAAGGCTGAACGCTACCACACCACAATCTTTCGGAGAACTGTAATGTTAATGAAGAAGATCCACACACAGGTGGATAAACAATCGATTCTAATCGTGGAGGAACATTATCGATAATAGAAGCTGTACCACCAAAATTAATGCTATATCCAAATTGAGTTGAAGAAAAGTTACTTACGTTAACAACATAAGTATTTCCAGCTGTTACTGTTAGTAAAGCATTATCATTACCATCACCAGCAGAACCGCATGACAAAGCAGATCCTCCATTCGCTCCCGTTGTGCCTGCTGTCGCAGACCAATTGCAACTTATCTGAACAGAAGATGGATTAGATGCTATGGTGTTACAATCGGCAGTAGTGATATTATAAACAGCCCAATCATAATCATCACTGGACTGAACTGGGGTGATATTAAAAGAAGTATTACCTGAAGTTGTAGCTGTAAATGTGTACCAAACATCATTTTTCTCACCACTTAGCATGCAATTTCCGGGACAACCACCTGTTGTAGGAATTTCGTTTGGATAATTTCCAGTTCCTGTGTAAGATGCTGTAGTTGAATAGGAACTTGAACACAGAGGAATAGCTCCCAAACAGTCTTGTACTGTTGGCGGAGGTAGTGTGCGATAAGCAAGGATTCCAGCTGCTGTAACTGTTGCACTACAATAAAACTGATAAATACCAACTCTGAATGTTCCTGCCGTTGGAGCTACAAAAACAACTTCAGAACCTAAACTACAATGGTCATCATTGAAAAAACCAGCAACAGCTACTCCTGCATTGTTGTATATTTCTAGTTGTGTATCAACAGAGTTGGCTCCACCACCTTGACAAAATGAAAAAACAAATGTTTGACCAGGGTAGGTTGCAACAAAAGTATAGTAAGTATGAGTACTTACACTTACAGTTTGAAAAGTTCCTGTTGGAGTTATCGCGCCAGCAAGTGTTGCTCCTGTACAAACGGCGAAAACTTTGCTGTTAATCGAAAACATCAAAGTTGTAAGAACCGCAAAAAGTAAAATTTTTCGCATAGTATGTTGGGTTTTTAATTTAAATTTTTCAAATATTTTAATACTAATTAGGGTTATTGTTTATTTGCATTATTCTCTAATTCTTTTAGTAATTTTTCATACTCAGCAGGATTCTCACGAATCCAATCCTCTTTCGATTTTGCGTAATTCGCATCATCAACTTCTTTGTTTCCAGTTGGAGTATAAGATGGGAAACCAAGTGCACTTACATGATACCCATCACTACCTATCTCATAACCAGACGGTTTGCCATGTTCTGGGTTTACGCCATTGACTATAATTGTGCTGTAATCATAATCAACATTATTCGTAATTAAAATATTTTTAATGTAAGCGGCGGTAACAATATTATTAATATATAATTGGTATCTATCTTTCCCTGTTGTCGATTTAAAATATCTACCATCCTTAATATTATTATCGTTTAGCAAATCATTTAAAATTTGTTGCGCATGATTCTCATCTAGGATATTTGATACTTCAAAATAAATAGTATATCCGTCATTTGCGATTTTTTTCTGAACGAAATCTAATTTATCCTCTTGGGCAAAGCAAGTAAAACCTAAAAGTATCAATACTCCTATAAATAATAATCTCTCTTTCATGGTACATTATTTTTAATTTCTAATTAAATTTACTCTTCCTTTTTTTATTTGTACATTTCCATAATTGTCAAGAGTTTTTATTTCCCATAAATAAAACCCAGATTTTGCTTCTTCTCCAATATTGTTAATTCGACCATTCCACATAAATTTAGGACTATCTGAATTAAAAACTGAATTTCCATTTCCATCAACAATAACTAATTTATAAGAAATAAAGTCCAAATCTTCACCAATAGGGCCAAAGCTAGAATTAACTCCATTTGCATTTGGCATAAAAGCATTAGGTACATAATAAACGTGCTCAACGATAATGCTTATTTTCTCAGTTGCTTCCGATTTACAGCCAAATTCATTGATAGTTTTTAATGCTATTAAATATTCGCCTGCAATATTAAAATTGTAATTTACTTCTCTTTCGTTAAATTGTTGATTATCAATGCTCCACAAAAATCTTAAATCTTCAACATTATTGCAAGTAAAGTAATATAAATTTTCTGTATTATCAAAATTTATTTTTATCTCATTTGACTTATGTATAGATATTTGACTAAGTTTTTGTGTTTTTATTACATAATTGTTGAAAATTATCGAAACATCTGGCTGATACAGACCTTCTTCAAGATAAATATGCTCTGCATTATTGCCATAAACTCTAAAGTTTTCGTCCGTATTCCATATCAATTCACAATTTGTAGGCAAATTTTGCGCAGTAAAAATTACTTTGGCCGGAATGCATGTTTCAATAATTTCAATTTTAAAACTTACATTGTTTAAATTTGGAATAATTGCATCTGAATTATTGTTATTATTATTATTATTTGTATTATTTTGGGTATTAAGATTTATGTTATTTTCTGAATTAGCTTTTTCAACTTTTATTGACGATTCTTGCTGGTTGTCAGAACTATTTACCGAACCAAGCTGATGACTCTCATCATTCGCTGTTTTTAAAGTTGTATTAGTAGTATTAATTGTATTTGTTTTACTAATTATAGAATTCTCTGCAATAGGTTCAATATTACTATTAATATTATTGGACTCATTATTAATCATAGAATCACTAGTAATAGTTTCTTTGATTTCGTCTTTTTTATTCTCAAATTGATTTAATAAGTATATTCCACCAACAGTTATAATAACTGCTGTAGCAACGAGAATTGTTTTTGTGAAACCACTCATTCCAGGAGACTTTGGTAAATCTTTTTCAAGTTTTATCCAATCATTGTGGTCATAAGGGACCTCAAATCCGTTCAATATGTCTTTTATCTTTTTCATATCATTCATTGATATTTCCGTATTTTTCAATATACATGTTTTTTAATTTTCCTTTTGCTTTCGCCAGATTGGATTTTGAAGTTCCAATGCTGATGTTAAGCATTTCTGCAATTTCTTTATGTGCATACTCTTCTACAACATAAAGATTGAAAACTGTTCTATAAGCAGGCGAAAGTTCTTGAATTAATCCAATTAGTTTTTCAGCACTTGCATTATTCATACTAATCTTTTCAAGGCTCTCTTCAGAATCATCAGTTAAATTGGATAGACTTAGTTCAGAGTCACTATTAAAACTCATTTTATTTCTCTTTCTAAGGCAGTCAATAGTATTATTTACTATTATTCTACGTACCCAACCTTCTATTGATCCAGTGTGCTTAAAGTATTTAATTTTTTCAAAGACCTTTATAAACCCGTCATGCAAAAAATCTTTAGCCTCATCTTTGTCTCTGGCGTATCTTAAGCATAACCCAAGCATCTTTCCGTATGTGTATTTGTAAAGTTGTTGTTGACTATCTCTATCTCCCCGGATACACCCATCTACAATCAACTTTACATCCTCCTTGTTGCTAAGGTTCATATCTTGTTTTTTCAATTTGATGACGATAAGTTTTTAAAATAGTTGTCTGTTAACTTAAAAATTATCATCGAAATTACATTTTTTTTTCTGAAAAGAGAAATAATCCTTAAATCCGCAAATTACAAAAAATGTTAAGACAGGTGATTCTTTTTATGGAATTTAATCCTAAGTTTTCAAATATTCGCAAAAATTCTGTTAAAATGCTATCTTATTTTGACAATATTTTGTCGCAAAAGCCTAAAA
>JBBQCZ010000066.1:0-19779 GCA_038319215.1 Bacteroidales bacterium
ATCTCTGGGTCTTGGTGTATGCAATGCCATAAATCGAACTTGTTTGTTTTCAGAAATTTGCCAATACTTTTTTTAGTGTGATAAATAATAGAGTCGCCAAATTGTGATTTGAAAGATTTGGGCACCAGAAAATGCTTTTCGAAAGAAGTCTCTGTTTGCGAAAGCTCCTTGGCGAAATTAATAGCAACCTGACCCAAACCGCAGTTCAGATTAGAAAGCTTTAATAAATCGATAAGTACCTTTTTCATTTCTAAAGTGTCTAAAGTGCCTAAAGTGTCTAGAGTGCCTAGAGTACTTGTGGCATTTCTTAGCATTTTTAATATTATTTATTCCTAATAAGTACTTTAGGCACTCTAGGCACTCCAAGTACTCCAAGTACTCCAAGTACTCCAAGTACTCCAAGTACTCCAAGTACTCCAAGTACTCCAAGTACTTTAAGTACTTCTTAACCGTGACCCCTAGAGGATTCGAACCTCTATCGTAAGAACCGGAATCTTATATTCTATCCATTGAACTAAGGGGCCTTTGGATGCAAAAATATAAAAAAAAGCTGATTTGTTTTCAGAAATATTTTTTTGAATGATTTTTGATAGAGAAAAATTTCTAAATTTGTTTCTGTGAAAAAATGGATAATTATAATATTATTTTTTTCTGCAATAATAAATGCAAGTGCTCAGGGGGAGTATTACTATGAATATGGTGAACTTCTTCTCGAGTATGCTGATCAAGGAAATCTTGAGTCAATAAAAATTTTAATCGATGATAGAGGAGCAGATGTTAACTATTCTGATAATAATGGCGTTACAGCTTTAATGTTTGCTGCTCAGCAAGGAGAGGACTCCGTTGTTACATATCTATTAAATAAATCAGCAAATGTAAATGCGAAATCAGATGATTTTCAAATTTCTGTTCTTATTAGTGCGGTTAAAAATAATTATTTAAGAACCGCCGAAATATTAATTCGTAATGGTGCTGATATTAATACGCAGGATGTATTTGGTCGTGCAGCTCTACATTATGCCGCAATGTATGGTTATGAATCAATGGTTGATATGCTCTTGTATTATGATGCAACTGTTGATGTGGTTGATGTTACTGGTTTTACTCCATTGTGTTATTCTGTAAAAAATAATTACGATAGTATTACTATGCTGTTGAGATTGTGCGATGCAAATCCAGATGTTAGGTTTCGGGATAGTTCAAATATTTTTCATCTAGCTGCAGAAAACGGAAATCTGTTTTTTTTGAAGACTTTTGAAAAAGATTTGAAAATGGATAAAAATATTTATGGACTTACACCTATGGATATTTCTTTATCTGGAGGGCAATCTGAAGTTCTTACTTGGTTTTTGGAACGTGGCTGTTCAATAAATGATACAATAAATGGTGTTTATACTGCCAGAACATTAGCAAGGTGCAGTGGCGATTATAAAACCAAAAAAATAGTGAGAAAACTAAAAATAAGCGATTATCATTATCCATATTTTAATTATGTAGGAGGAGGGTTTGATTTAATTTTTAATTCTAATGATTTTTTTATGGGCATGTATGTCGCTGTTTCTGAGGCTAGATATGGTCTTATTCTTGAATCGGGCTTTTTATTGAGAGGCAGTGAACGTAGAATATTATTTCCATTCGACCAAAATTCATATTATCAGCTAAGAGAAAAGAGAAATGGTTTTTATGTTAAACTAGATAAAAATATTAAATTGTTCAACATCGGACTAAATTCTTATTTAAGTTTATTTGGCGGTCTTAGAGCAACATACTATTGGGGAGAATATGATGGGATGCAGATGAAGGTTTTAAAACAAATGATTGCTTCTCCAGGAGCAGGAATTTCTTTAAATTCAGGTCCAGGGTTTAGGTTTTTCTTTATGTGCGATTACCTAAATTTACCAGTATATTCAACTAAGCCTTTGTTTTACTCCATTGGGTTTAAAGCATTAGTAAATTTTAGAAAAAAAGAAACAGATGAAAAATATAAGTACATTATTAAATATTAGTATGCTAGTTTTGTTTGTCTCGTTCGTTTCTTGTGACGATGATCAAGAACCAACAATTGATAGCGAATCTGTTGATTGCCAATATTGCTATGAAGAAATACCGGCACTAGTGGATATGGAACTTAAATTTAATATGGTCCTAAATTCTGAAACTATAGTTTTTACTGTTTATTCAGGAAATGCGTTTACTTCCGAAGTTTATCTTTATGGTGAAACTAATGAAAACTCAATTTGGATTGAAGTTCTTCCAGATCAGAAATATACAATCGTGGCTGAGTATAATCGTGGTGGTAGGAATACTCTTGTGGTAAATGATTGTTCTGTAAAGACTGAATACTTTAAATATGCATGCGACGATCCTTGCTATTATATTTACGAAGCAAGCTGCGATCTTGGGCTAAAATAAGTAAACTTTTAGCCAATCAAATTTATTTTATTAAATAGACTTATTTTCTAATATATAAAAATGTAAGTATATTGTACTATTTAATGTAGTATAGCTTGATTTTTTGTAAATGCAGACAATAGGTGCTATGTTTTGATATTGAATACTCAATCTATCTAATTCGTTGTAGAACCAAGTTTAAAGCATGTTTTGTCTAAAATTATTGCAGATATGCGTTTTTTTAGTTTAAAATCGCGAATTTTAAAAATTATTCATGCAACTATTATTGGTAGTGTGCAGTCTTATTTTAGTTATTACGAGGAACGCGAATTATAAATAAAAATTGAGTATTATGAGAAAATTACTACTTTCTGTGATTGCGATTGTGTTTTGCATTTCTGCATTTGCACAACAAACGCAAGTTATTCCATTATCTGTGGAACAAAACAAGTTAGAGCTAAAAGGAGTAACTCCGGAGTCTTTTACTGCTAAAGTACAGATGAAAGAGTTGAAATTAGAAAACAAATCTGATGTTAACGGAGAGTTTTCGGTTTTAAATGTTGATGGTTTTGTTAGACCTTCAAATGTGGGTCAGGCTAACTTGCCAGTTATTAGTAAATTGATTGAAGTTCCTTATGGTGCTGAAATTCAGGTTGTAATTAACGGTTATACTGAAGAGGTAATCAATTTAAGTGATTATGGAATTAGCAGAATTGAGCCAACTCAGCCTTCTTATCACAAAAGTGTTCCAATTGAGGAGCAGTATTTTGTTATTGATCAGGATTATTATAATTCAGATCAATTTGAAGTGAGTGATCTTATTTCAACAGAAATTCATGGTGAAATGAGAGGTGTAAGAATTGGTAGAGTTGAAATTCGCCCTTATCATTACAATCCTATAGAGAACACTCTTATTGTTTATAATAATCTTGATTTTGAAGTGACTTTTGTAAATGCAGATCTCGTTTTGACACAAGAAATGAAAAACAAGTATTATACTCCTGAGTTTGAAGGTTCATACGCAAGCTTGTTAAACTATCAGGAACCTGCTGCAAAAGATGGGTTTTCAAACTATGCTGCACCTATAAAATATGTAATTGTTGCAAATACTGCTTTCCAAGCAACTTTGCAGCCTTTCGTTCAATGGAAAACAAAACAAGGATATAATGTAATTGAATATTATGTTGCTTCTGGAACTACTAACACATCTATCAAAACGTATCTACAGGGTTTATATACTGCTGGAACTCCAACAAATCCCGCTCCTCTGTATGTTATGATTATTGGTGATCATAGTGGAACTTATTCAATTCCTGGATTTACTTCTACTGTTTCAGGTAATAGTCACGTTACAGATCTTTATTTTGCAACTTATGGTGGTGCAAGTGATTATTTGCCAGATTTGTTTTATGGTCGTATTTCTGCTGAATCTACTACAGAATTATCTAATGCATTAAATAAAATATTACCATATGAGCAATACACTTTGCCAGACTTTAGTTACTTAAACAATTGTTTGCTAGTTGCAGGAACAGATGCTTCTTGGGCTCATAAAGCTGGTGATGCTACATTATTATATGGTGTAAACAATTATTTTAATGTAGCTCATGGGTTTTCTAACATATATGCTTACTACTATAACTATGCATCCGGTCCATACTTTGTTATGTCTTCAAATAGTTCGGCAGCTGACGCTGATGTTAATACAAAGATTGCATCTGGTGTTGGATTCGGTAATTATACTGCGCATTGTGACCACGATGGTTGGTCTGATCCAGCGGTAAGAAGAAGTAATATTGCAAACTGGAATAATGTTAACGAATATCCATTTTTAATCGGAAACTGTTGTTTGTCATTTGAATATAATCAAAGTGACGCTTTTGGCGAAATGCTTTTATATGCACAGAATGAAGGTGCTGTTGGTTATATTGGAACTACTAACTTCTCTTACTGGTATGAAGACGTATATTGGGGTATTGGTTTAACGACAACAGCAACAATAGATGCTGCAAATATTACAGTTTATAATTATTCAAATACTGGATTAGGTGTTTATGATGGAATATTTCATGAGAATGGCGAAGCATATTCAAATTGGTACTATACTGCTCGTCAAATTGTACATAAAGGAAATATGGCTGTTGATGGAAGCACTTCTACTTTGAAAAAATACTATTGGGAAATTTATCATTGTGTAGGAGATCCTTCTTTAATGCCATATATGACAGAGCCGAATGCTCTTTCTTTAAGTTTTCCTAATCCAATGCAAGGAGCAACTAGTATTACTGTTACAACAGAGCCTTACACTTATGTAGCAATTTCTAAAAACAATGTATTGTTAGATGCAGAGTGGACAGGAAGTGGAACAAGTGTTTCTTTAACCGTTCCGGCATTTACTGGTAATTCTTATTGTATTGTTGGAACAAAGCAAGATCGCTCTCCTTATATTAATGAGAGTGTTATTCCTACTTCTCCTAATCCTCCAGTTGCAGCCTTCAGTGGAACTCCAACAACAATTCTCGAAGGTCAGTCGGTTACTTTTACTGATGCTTCTCAATATCCAGCATCATGGGCATGGAACTTTGGAGATACAGAAACTTCAACAGTTCAGAATCCTGTTCATGTTTATTCTACAGCTGGAACATATACAGTTAGTTTAACCGTTACAAATGGTATGGGTAATGATGCTGAAGTTAAAACAAATTACATAACTGTAAATCCAAATATAAATCCTCCAACTGCTAATTTTATTGCAGATGTAACTACTGTTACAATGGGTGGAACTGTAAACTTTACTGATTTGTCAATCAATAATCCTGCTTCTTGGAGTTGGTCATTCGTAGGCGGAACTCCTGCTACTTCAACTAATCAAAATCCATCGGTTGTTTATAGTGTAGCTGGAACTTATCAGGTTGTTTTAACTGCAACAAATTCTTTTGGATCTGATGTGGAAACAAAATTGGCTTATATTACTGTTAATACTCCAGATTACTGTACTGCTGCTTCTAATAGTAGTGCTTATGAGTACATTAGCAAATTTGTTTGTAATACAATTAGTAAAACTTCGACGGCATCAGTATATTCTGACTTTACTGCCACTTCTACAAATTTAACTATTGGTAGTGCTTACACTGCAACAATTACAGTTACTGGTGGGTTTGCTACAGATCAAGGTTTGATTTGGGTTGACTGGAACCGTGATGGAGACTTTATTGACGCTGGAGAATCAGTGCTTACTTCTGCAAATGGCGTTGGTCCATACACTGGTAATATTACTGTTCCTGGAACATGTACTGCTGGTAATGTTAGAGTACGTGTACGCTTACATGACACAAATACTTCTTATACACCTAATGCAACTCCATGTGGAAATTCAGGTTATGGTGAAGTAGAAGATTATACTTTTGTTTTAGTTAGTGCAGCTGTAGCTCCAGTAGCTAATTTTAGTGCAGACAATACTAGTGGTTGTGGAACTTTAGCTGTCCAATTTACAGACTTATCTACTGGTACTCCTACATCATGGGCATGGAACTTCGGTGATTCTCAAACTTCAACCTTACAAAACCCATCTCATACTTATGCTAGTGCTGGTACTTATACTGTCGTTTTAACTGCTACAAATACTGCTGGTAATGATGGTGAAACAAAAACTGGATATATTGTTGTTGGTGCCGTGCCTACAGCTGTTACTGTTACAGGTGGTGGTACTCAATGTGGTGGTTCAATGACTTTAGCTGCTACAGGCGGAACAGGTGGAACAATTTACTGGCAAAATACTACCAGCAATGGTACAAGTACTGCTTCTGCTTCTGCTTCACAATCAGTTTCTGCAAGTGGAACATATTATTTTAGATCACAATCTTCTGCAGGTTGTTGGGGAACACAAGGTTCTGCTACAGTTACAATAAATCCAATTCCTACAGCTGTTACAGTTACTGGTGGCGGAACACAATGTGGTGGTTCAATGACTCTTGCTGCTACTGGCGGAACAGGTGGAACTATATACTGGGAAAATACTACCAGCAATGGTACAAGTACTGCAACAGCTTCTGCTTCGCAATCTGTTTCTACAAGTGGAACATATTATTTTAGAGCTAAATCTACTGCTGGATGTTGGGGTAACCAAGGTTCTGCTACAGTTACAATATACCCTTCATTTACTGCAAGTGCTGTTTCTAGCGTTGAAACTTCTGCTGGTGCAAATGATGGTAGTGTTACAGTTAGTATGATTGGTGGTACTTCTCCATTCTCTGGTGCATGGACTCCAAGTGGTTCTACAAATACTGTTGGAACAAGCATGACATTAAGCGGACTTACAGGTGGATATTATAACGTAACAGTTACAGATAATAATGGTTGTACTGCAAATGCTGGTGCTACAGTAAACACATCAGGTGTTGCACCAATTGCAGACTTTGAAGCCGATGTTACTAACGGTTGTGATAATTTAGTTGTTACTTTCACTGATTTAAGTAATAATACCCCAGTTTCTTGGGAATGGAATTTTGGTGACGGGTCTTCTACAAGCTCAGACACCGATCCTGTACACACTTATGCTACTCCAGGTTCCTATACTGTATCTTTAACAGTAACAAATGCATTTGGAAATGACACAGAGACAATGACCGATTATATTACTGTCGGAGTAACTCCTTTAATTTCAATGAGTATGACTGAAGAATCTGTCTCAGGAAACGATGGAACTGCAACAGTTAATGTTACAGGTGGTCAAGAACCTATCACTTATATTTGGAGTGTTCCTGGTGGTACTGCAACAATTTCAGGCTTAAATGCTGGTGAATATTGCGTTACAGTTATTGAAGCAAATGGATGTCAGGCTTTGGATTGTATTACTGTTACTCAGGTTTCAGTATTAAATCCTCCTGTAGCTGGCTTCGAAGCTGATGTAACTACTGGTTGTGGAACTTTAATAGTACAGTTTACCGATTTAAGTACAAATTCTCCTTCTTCTTGGGCTTGGGATTTTGGTGATGCTTCAGCTATTAACAATGAAAACAATCCTGTTCATGTTTATAATGCTCCTGGTACATATACTGTTACTCTTACAGTTGAAAATGCTGATGGAACAGATTCTGAGACAATAGTTGATTTGATTTTTGTTGGAGTAAGTCCTGAGATTTCTGTTGATGTTGTTCAGGCTTCAGGCGAATTAGTTGCTGATGGTACTGCAACAGTTGTAATTGTTGGTGGAACAGCTCCTTTCGATATTACTTGGTCAACATCTACTTCTGGTAATGTTATTACAGATCTTCTTCCAGGTAACTATTCTGTTATGGTTGTTGATGCTTCTGGTTGTATTGTTACTGAACCATTTATTGTTTCTTGGACAAATGGAATTTCTGAAAATGTATATTCTTTTAGCATATTCCCTAATCCTGCTAAAGAATTGGTAACTGTTTCTCTTGAAGGCCTTGTTGCTGATAATATTGAAGTTACAAATGCTCTAGGACAATCTATTATAAGTATTACTCCTGAAAGCAATGTTACAACAATTGATTTACGCAATTTTGAAATAGGTGTTTATTTCATTAAAGTATATGTTGATGGAAAAGAATTCGTTAACAAACTTGTGATTAACTAAATATTTAAAGAGCCGCTTAAGCGGCTCTTTTTTTGCAAAAAAAAGTCAGCAAATTTTGCTGACTTTTTTTATAATTTTGTGTTTTTAGTAACTTATAAAGTTCGTCCCGGATAAACTTCCAAAGCATGTTTTAATGTTTCAACTGCAATTCTTAAATCATCAATTTTTAAAACATAAGCAATTCTAACTTCGTTTTTACCAAGACCAGGAGTGTTATAAAATC
The DNA here is from genome assembly GCA_038319215.1 of Bacteroidales bacterium. Taxonomy (GTDB): domain Bacteria; phylum Bacteroidota; class Bacteroidia; order Bacteroidales; family ML635J-15; genus Bact-19. The sequence continues at coordinate 8,217 of JBBQCZ010000066.1, forward strand.
CTGTTGCTGGAGCAACCATTACAGTTTGCATATTATATTCGAAGTCTTCAAGAATCCACTGAGCAAATTTGTCAGAGTCGTCAATTGGAAGTCTTACAACTGTGTAAAAAGCTCCTTTTGGATTTGGACAATATACACCTGGGATTTTATTTAATTCTGCAACCATAAAGTTTCTACGTGCAATATACTCGTTGTAAACTTCGGTAAAATATGAATCAGGAGTATCAATTGCTGCTTCCGAAACTATTTGACCAAAAGAAGGTGGGCATAATCTGGCTTGAGCAAATTTCATCGCCGTGTTTATTACTTCTTTGTTTTTGGTAATTAGGCAGCCAATACGAACTCCGCACATGCTATATCTTTTCGAAACAGAATCCAACAATATTACATTTTGCTCCAAACCTGGCAAATTCATTGCTGAGAAATGTGTATATCCATCATAACAGAATTCTCTGTAAACTTCGTCCGAATATAAGTATAAATCATATTTTTTCACTATCTCGGCTAATCTAAAAAGTTCATCTTTTGAGTATAGATATCCTGTTGGATTATTGGGATTGCAAATTACAATACCTTTAGTCTTTGGAGTTATTATCTTCTCAAATTCTTCGATTGATGGTAATGCAAAGTCGGTGTCGATAGTTGAAGTAATAGGTTTAATTACAACGCCAGATTGAATCGCAAAGCCATTATAGTTAGCATAAAAAGGTTCTGGAACAATTACTTCATCACCATTGTTTAATGTTGACATAAACGCAATTGTGATGGCTTCAGATCCACCAGTTGTAATAATCATTTCGTCTGCAGTAACATTTATATCATATTTTTTATATGATTCTGCAAGCTTCTTGCGATACGATATATTTCCAGCAGAGTGACTATACTCAATAACAGTTTCCTTTAGATTGCGGATTGCCTCGAGAGCTCCTTCTGGAGTTTTAATATCAGGCTGACCAATATTTAAATGGTATACTTTTACACCTTTGCTCTTTGCTGTTTCAGCGTACGGAACTAATTTTCTAATAGGAGATGACGGCATCGCCATTCCTTTGTCTGAAATTTTTGGCATTTTTTATAATTTTAAAATAATTATTACTCGGTTTTTGCTTTTGTAACAGTACCTGTATTGTTAGGACTGCTCTGTATGTCTTTCTTTACAGGCTTAGTCATTGTACTTGGTCCGGTGCTTTTACTTACACTTTTGATGTCTCCCTGTTTATCTCCAGAAACATTCCCGACAGATTGATTGTCTGATTCTTTTGAGTTTTCAATTGATTTAGACTCGGTTGGTTGCTCTCCTTGTGGCGATACTTCTCCCTTTATTTCTAATTGAATTGGATTTTCCTGTCCTTCTACATAAACATAAACTGTCTTTTGAAATTTGCCTACTCTTTTAGAATCATATTTTACAGTTATTTTATTCTTCTTCTTTTTTGCAATTTCTTCTCGTGGCCACTCAGCACCGGTGCATCCGCAAGAGGTTTTTACATTTGTTAATTTTACTGACTGTTTAGTCATATTCTTAAAAACAAAAATAGCTACTGCTTCTGAATCATAATCAATTGTTCCAAAATCATAAGTTAGACTTTTAAATATGATAATTCCTTGTTTTTCGGTTTTCTCTGGCTCTTTTGATTCTGCTTTTTGAGCGTTAATAGAACTAAATGTTAGCAATGCTAAAATAATTAAGATGCTTGTTTTCATATTATAAAATTTTATGTAAAATTAAAAAAAAATAAGTTCCAATAGATAAGTTTTATTCCATTTTTGTTTTTTTATGTTTTATATTATATTATTTTGGTAATTTTACAGCCTATATGACTAGAAAAGCATTGATAATAGGAGCTGGGCCAGCAGGATTAACTGCTGCGCTTGAGCTATTAAAGAATACTGATATTATTCCGCTGATAATTGAAAAGACTTCTGATATTGGTGGTATTTCTAAAACTGTTAATTTTAAAGGTAATCGTATCGACATTGGTGGACATCGCTTCTTTTCCAAATCTGATGTTGTTATGGATTATTGGCAAAATCTTTTTAATTTAGCTAAAGCTCCGGTGGATATTGCTAAAAATCAAAAATGGGAATTAGAAGAAAATAATGTTTTTCTTGAACGTGATAGATTATCAAGAATCTACTATTTGAGAAATTTTTTCGATTATCCTGTAAGTTTGAATGGTAATACTATTAAGAATCTTGGACTTATAAGAATCGCTAAAATTGGATTTAGCTACATTTGGTATCGATTATTTCCTCGAAGATCAGAGAAAAACCTCGAAGATTTTTTCGTAAATAGATTTGGGAAAGAACTGTACTTAACTTTCTTTAAAGACTATACCGAGAAAGTGTGGGGCAAATCATGCACCGAGTTGTCTGCAGAATGGGGAGCACAGAGAATCAAAGGTTTGTCCATTACAAAGGTTATTCTCCATTACATAAAAAGTATTTTTAAATCTTCAGACTCGGACATTTCTCAAAAGGATAAGGAAACAAGCTTAATTGATCGATTTATGTATCCGAAATTGGGTCCTGGTCAGTTGTGGGAACATGTTGCTAATTTAGTTACTGAAAAAGGTGGCCAAATTTTATTCAATTCTGAGTTTTCTGGAATTTCAAATTTAGATGATAATAAATTTATTGTAAAATATTTAAATAAATCAAATAATCAAACTATTGAAATTGCTGATATTGATTTCGTTTTTAGCACAACATCTGTCAAAAATCTTATCAATTCAATGTCAAATGTGCCAGTTGATGTAAAACAAATTTCGGATGGACTTTTGCACCGTAATTTTATTACTGTTGGTTTGTTACTTGATAAATTAACTATTGAGAACAAAACAAGAATTAAAACCATTAATAACTTGGTTCCGGATAATTGGATTTATATGCAGGAGCATGATGTGAAAATGGGTAGAATTCAGATTTTTAATAATTGGAGTCCATTTATGATTGCCGATGAAACGAAAGTATGGATTGGACTTGAATATTTTTGTGATCCTAACGATGAGATGTGGACTATGCCCGATAAAGATTTTATTAGCATGGCGGTCGAAGAATGTGTAAAAGTTGGAATTATTAATTACTCTGACTTAATAGACTCCACAATTATTCGTATGGAAGATACTTATCCTGTCTATTTTGGAACCTACGAAAAGTTTGATGTAGTCAGAAATTATCTTGATAAAATTCAAAATCTATTTCTAATTGGTCGCAGTGGAATGCATAGATATAATAATTCCGATCATTCTATGTTGACGGCAATTACTGCTGTGCAAAATATTGTTGACGGTAGAACGGATAAATCAAATATTTGGGACGTAAATACCGAACAAGATTATCATGAGGAAAAAGAGGAGGGAAGTACTTTAAGTACTTAAAGTGCCTAAAGTGCCTAAAGTACTTAAAGTACTTAAAGTACTCTTCGGTCTTCCACGGTTCCTGATCCGACAACTGGCGGAGAAGGACCGTCTCCTAATCACAACACTTAAAAAAACTCAAAACAGCATCCGTTTCGCTTTCCCAATAATCGTAATTATGACCAGAATATTCTGGGAAATTTCCAATTAGTTTTAACTCAGGATTATGCAGTTTTATTGAATCATACATAGACGTACTTTGCATAACTGGAGAAACTTTATCTGCTTTTCCATGGCCAATATATGTAGGAACTTTGTAGTTTTCACAATCATAAGCAAAGCATTCTTTTTTCCATCTATCTGGGAAATCAGTATAATATCCTAGAAAAGCATAGTAAAGAAATTCGTCTTGCATGGCTGTTATATTAAAGTCGCCTGAAAGACTTGCGCATGCTTTGAATATTTCTGGCAAATAATAAGCAAGTAATGTCGCTCCACGTGCTCCTGTTGATATTCCTGCAACCATGTTGTTTTGTCCTTCTTTCAAGAGTCCAAATTGTTGTTGAATATCTGGAATTTGAGTTTCCATAATCCATGTAATAGTCGGATATTTTTGGTACTCAGCCCTAGTTTGAGGATATATTTCTAAAGTATAATTACACTTTATATAATCTGGTATTATTAAAACATATCCTTGGGCTAGCGCTTTTTCGCAGAAAGTTGTTTTTTTACACCACTCGCTAGCTGGTAAATTCCAGCCATGTAGCATTAGTATTGTACCTTTTATTTCGGTTTCAATAGAGGGGTATTTTATTTCTGTGGTTACTACAAAGCAACAATCATATTTTGCAGAAATAATTGTATCGTTTCCTCGAGGGATAATAACTTTCGTTTTATTTTCTCCTTGGGATTCAATTTTTAAATCTTTTTTATTATCTGCTTTTCCAGCGCAGGAGGTCATAATTAAAGCAATTATGGCCAAAATCGATAATATAACTTTCTTCATTTTCTTTAATTATTGAACTTTTATTAGTATAATTGCGGCTAAATTAAAAAAAAAACGTGAAAAATAAAGAAACTATTCAAAAGATAGGTTTGCTGACTGCAATTTCTTATGTAATTGCAAATATGGTTGGAACTGGTGTGTTCACTTCACTTGGCTTTCAATTGGCTGGTGGTGTGACAGATGTTGCCGCAATTATGATTTTGTGGCTTATGGGTGGTGTGATTGCTTTTACTGGTGCGCAAGTTTATGGTGAGTTGGGTTCTGTTATGCCTCGCTCGGGTGGCGAATATCATTTTTTAACCGAATTGTATCATCCTGCACTTGGATTTATGTCTGGGTTTTTCTCGATGTTTGTCGGTTTTGCTGCTCCAATCGCTTTAGCAGCTATGGCCTTAGGAATATATTTTTCAAATGTGTATTCTGGCATTGATCCAAGATATATTGCTGCGGCTGTAATTGTTCTAATTACTGTTGTTCATTCAACTGGTGTGCGTTCTGGCGGGGCTTTTCAGCTTGTTTTTACAGTTATTAAACTCGTGTTGATTGTTGGTTTTATTATTGCTGGTTTCTTTTTCGCACCAGAGCATCAAGCTATTTCTTTAATTCCTACAGCAACAACTTGGGAGCAAATTTTAAGCGCTGGTTTTGCAGTATCTCTAATTTATGTCTATTATTCTTATTCAGGTTGGAATGCTTCTGCATATTTTGTTTCTGAAATGAAAAATCCATTGAAAAATTTACCTCGCTCATTAATTATTGGAACGGCAATAGTTACTGTTTTATACTTATTACTAAATTTCGTTTTTATATATGTTACTCCTTTAGCAAATCTTTCTGGTCAACTCGACGTAGGAGCCGTTGCAGCAACTGGAATTTTCGGACAGCAAGGCGGCATTATTATGTCTGGACTTATCAGTCTTTTACTTATTTCAACTATAAGCTCTATGGTATTTGCTGGCCCACGCGTAATTCAAGTTATTGGTGAAGATTACCCGGCTCTTAGTTTTATGAGCAAAAAACGACCAAACGGAGTTCCACTTTTCGCAATTTTAGTTCAAAGCACTATTAGCCTTGTTCTTTTATTTACCTCAACATTCGAAGCATTGCTTACATATTTAGGTTTTGTTATGAATATTTTCGCATTTATGACTATTCTTGGAGTATTCGTTCATCGTAGAAAGTATCCAGATATGGTTAGACCATACAAAACAAAAGGATATCCTGTTGTTCCAATTATATTCATGTTGTTTGTTTTGTGGAATGTTTATTATCTATTTAAAGAAAAAACTACTGAAACACTTATTGGATTGGGAACATTAGCATTCTCACTTATCGTTTATTTCATTGTTAACTCTATATCAAAAAAACGCAAATATGAAGCTTAGAATTACATTAGTTTTGTTCTCATTAGTGGCTATTTTATTAATTAATTGTAATGGAACCGCTACTGATAAAAAGGTAGACACAAAAGTCCAAGAGGTAAAAAAAGAAATACAACCAATCGATACTTTCTCTTATCAGGGATATAATACCGTTGCGAGGATTTTAGCTGGCAAAATGCCTGATGACACTGTGTTTTTATCTAATATTGTTGCTAGTTCTGCATTTAAATCACATCAAAATTCGTTCAATAGTATTTGGACGGCACACAAGGCAAATCTTGATGTTATAACTAACTGGAGTAAGGAAAATATAACATCTCAGGATACAGTTTTTTATCCTTTTGGTGGACCAGATTTTAATTATTTAGATGCCTTTTTCCCAGATTCTAAATTGTGTATGCTTATTGGACTTGAAAAAGGTGGTGTTATTCCATTTTCCGATGAAACTTCAATAAATAATGCTTCGGCTATTCTAAACATGGTAAATGGATCTGTTCAATCAAATCTTAATTGGAGCTTTTTCAGAACTGTTAGTATGAGAAGTGATTTAGCTGGATACCTAGAAGGAACTTTGCCAATAATTATGATGTTTATGTCTCGTCATGATTATGATATTGTAAACATAAATCCTGTGTTCTTAAATAATCAAGGGTTTTTCGAATATAAAGATAAAGACAATGTTTATGCTTACACACTTCAAAAAGATTTTAATGATTCTTATGAAATAATTTATAAAAAATCAGATGATTCCGAGATGAGAAAATTGTATTATTTCTCAATGAATGTTTATGATACAGTTGTTAATCAAAAAGCATTTTCGCTGATGATGGATAACTATTTTAAAGATCAAACTACATTCTTAAAAGCAGCTTCTTATTTGTTGGATATGAAAGGTTTTGATTTTATTAAAGGCGAAATTCTTGACAATTCTAAGGAAATTGTTACAGGACCATCTGGAATGCAATATCGATTCTTTGATAAATCTTGGGATATTGATTTTTTCGGCTCGTACATCGGTCCAATTAACTTGTTTTACGATCGTCAGCAAAACGATTTAAAAGAAGCTTATAAGAAAGGGACTCCTAAAGAATTACCTTTTAAGTTCGATTACCACCAAACACATTGCAGTTTAATTATTGCACGAAAAAAATAGTGGTTTTTAAGATAAATATAGTTTAAATCTTTTGAAGAAAAGTATTTCACACTTTTGTGGAAGGCTATTTCTCACCTAGACAATACATATACCCATCTCTTGATGCTATGTATAATCTTTTATTATGAACTATTGGAGTTGCTTCACCACGAATTTTTTCGTTTTTCGATTTTAATCTAAAAACGCAATTTTCATCTTGTTCAAACATAAATATGCCATCATAAGTAAGAACAATTAGTCTGTTTTTTACGAATATTGGAGTAGAAATTGATATTCCTGTTTTATACTTGAAAACTAATTGTGGTGTTGGGTATTTTTTTATGTTATCTGGTCCCAAAACAGAATCGTTAGATTTAGTAAACTCATTTTCTACCACATATAAAAACCCATCTATACCAACAAATGCAGCTAAAGAGTTTTCTTTTGGTGAAATATATTTGTCATTTATAGCGCAAGAACCAATTATACCACCTCGCCAATCGGTAAAAACACTATCTCTAGTTGGAAAATACCAAACAACACATGCGCTATCTGGAAGAGCAGGGTTTATCATCATTGCGCCGCCCTTGCCATTAATATATTGTTTTTCAATTGAAATTAATAAACAACTATCGCGCGTAACAACTGGCGATCCATCCATATCAGAACCAGTATAAAAAGAAAAGTCGATTTTTCCTGTTTTACGATTATAACCATACAAATATCCTGCTCCAGATGTAATGTAAATGTGATTTCTTAAAATTGATGGAGCACTTTCAATTACTACGTTTGTTCTGTGAGCATTCAAGTCTTTCTGTGTGTACAATTCGAATTTTTGGTATTGTTTGGGTTGTTTAATACCATCAAGCATTTTTGCAGAATCTGGATTCGGGTTGAGTTTTACAAAATGACCGGTTTCCAATCCTAAGAAAAGAGTATCATCAATTATCAAGGCTGTTCCGTCAACATCTCGGCTAAATGAACCTCCTCTTACTGAATTGTACTTCCATAATTCTTTTCCTGTGCGGTATGAAATAGCCCTGTAACTAGGTATTACTTTCTCATAAAGTGTATATTCAAAGCCTCTTCTACAGCCTTGAAAGATTACATATTTATCGGGATCGCTTTCTTTTTTTAATGGATTTGCCCAAATACAACCAGTTCCTTTTATAACATCATCAAACTTGTATTCCCAAATTATTTTACCAGTTTTAGCATCTATTTTTCGTAAATTATAATCATACGCGCCTTGAATTAAATATAAATTTTCATCTTCTTGTACTAGTAATGCTTGACCTGTCCATCCTGCACCACACATTAAAACTGTGTCTTTTGTAGCATTTGGAATTACGGTTTTTCCACAACCTAGGTTGGTTTTCCATATTACATCTAATTTATCTGGAGCTTCATTTCCATAATAATTTCGTGTGTCATTGCCCAAAAAAGTAGGGATAAGCAGTTTTATGCTTTCTTGTGAGAAACAGGAAGAATAAATCGCTAGGAAAATAATTGTTATTTTAATCGAAAGATACGCCTGGGTAGCCAGCGAGTTTGATGATTTGCTCATATTCATCTGCAGTTGGTGTTATCATGTATCTAAGCGGATTTATTGTCGCTCCGTAGATCATAATTTCGTAGTGTAAATGTGGCGCTGTCGAAAGCCCTGTTGAGCCAACTTTTCCAATTAGCTCACCTCTTTTAACCTTTTGACCAGGTTTAACTTCTATTGAACTTAAATGAGCATATCGCGACGAAAGACCGTTAACGCCATGGTCTAATACAATTGAGTTCCCATAACCGCTATTTGTATTATTTCTTTCAATATCCGCAATTGTGCCGTCTCCAGATGCATAAACAGGTGTGCCAGTTGGAGCAACCAAATCAAGTCCGTGATGCATTTGTACAACACCTAAAATCGGATGTGGACGATAACCATAAAATGATCCAATTCTTGTGAGTTCATTTGTTTGTATTGGTTGTAAAACAGGCATTGAATGAAACATTTTCTCTTTTTTCTTTAATTCAGTTATGATTTCATTGTATGAAAGCGACTGAATATTTAATTTGTTTTCTACCTGATCTAATTTCATTGAAACACTCTTAACGATATCGGTACTTTCGTAGCCATTAAGATGCTTATATCTGTCGGAGCCACCAATACCAGCATTTCTTATTGTCGCGGGTATGCTATCCTGCTGAAAAGTTGTTCTATAAATGTAGTTGTCTCTTTTTGCGATATCGTCTAAAATACTGTCATTTGTGGCAAGTCGCTCATTAATCTTGACAAGATTTTCTTTCAAATATTTATTCTCCGATTTTAAGAATGCTTCTTCTGGAGATTCAAAAATAAAAATATAGCCAATCATAAGAACAGCCCCAAACACAGCAGATGCAATAGAATGTGGAAGTAGTCTTAAAATAAATCTTTTAAAACTAAATTTAATTTTCTCATACTGTAGAGAATCGGGATTAAACTTATATTTTGACTTAAATAATTTCATTCTTTATAATATTTTGCCTCAATTGAGATAAAATCGACTGCAAATTTAAGAATTTAATCTAAATTTGCAAACTCAAATATTCGATAATATACGTAACTAACAGAATTACACTTAATTACATGGATTCAAAACAGATAAGATTGCAGTTTAAAGAGTTTTTTGAAAAAAAAGGACATAAAATAGTATCAAGTGATTCGATGGTAATTAAGGGAGATCCAACTCTTATGTTTACCAATGCCGGAATGAATCAGTTTAAGGATATTTTTCTCGGTAGTCGCAAGCCTGAGTCATTGAGAGTTGCAAACTCACAGAAATGCCTAAGAGTTTCGGGAAAGCATAACGATCTTGAAGAAGTAGGTAGAGATACTTACCATCATACCATGTTCGAAATGCTTGGAAATTGGTCGTTTGGCGATTATTTTAAAACTGAAGCTATCGATTTTGCGTGGGAATTACTTACCGAAGTTTATAAAATTGACAAAAATAGATTATACGTAAGCGTTTTTGGTGGTGATAAAGCCGAAAATATGCCTGTAGATACCGAAGCTGAAGAACTTTGGAAAAAACATGTGCCGGCGGATAAAATTATTTACGGTTCGAAAAAAGATAATTTTTGGGAAATGGGTGATATGGGCCCTTGTGGTCCTTGTTCCGAAATTCATGTCGATATTCGTGATGATGATGAACGAAAACTCGTTGATGGAAAAACTCTCGTAAATAACGATCATCCTCAGGTTATCGAAATTTGGAATCTCGTTTTTATCCAGTTTAATCGTAAAGCGGACGGTAGCTTAGAAACGCTACCATCTAAACATGTTGATACTGGAATGGGTTTCGAAAGACTTTGTGCCGTTTTGCAAGGGAAAAAGTCGAATTATGATACAGATGTGTTCCAGACTATTATTAAGGAAATCTCAAAAATATCTGGCGTAGAATACGGACTTAATATTAAAACAGACATTGCTTTAAGGGTTATTTCTGATCATCTTCGTGCTGTTTCTTTTGCTATTGCCGATGGACAGCTTCCTTCAAATGTAAAAGCTGGTTATGTTATTCGCCGAATTTTACGAAGAGCTGTGCGTTATGCATACTCATTCCTTGACTTAAAAGAAGCATTTATTTATAAATTGGTCGAACCGCTGTCAAACTTTATGGGAGAGTCGTTCCCAGAATTGGTTTCTCAAAAACAACTAATAGAAAAAGTAATAAAAGAGGAAGAAACAGTATTTCTAAGAACTCTCGAAAAAGGAATTAAATTACTCGAAACTGAGACTGAAAAGCTAAAAGCTGCTGGTCAAACACAAATAGGAGGGAAGGAAGCGTTTATTCTTTACGATACTTATGGATTTCCTCTTGATTTAACAGAGCTTATTGCAAAAGAAAACGAGCTTACTGTTGATTCTAAAGGCTTTGACGCAGAAATGCAAAAGCAAAAAGAAAGAGGTCGTAATGCTGCCGAAGTCGATACCGACGATTGGACAGAGCTTTTAGTTGTCGATAATTGTGAGTTTACTGGTTATGATACTTTAGAAACTAATATTAAAATTGCAAAGTACCGTAAAGTGCAGCAAAAAACTGGAAGTTTCTACCATCTTGTTTTCGATAAAACTCCTTTTTATGCTGAGTCTGGTGGACAGGTTGGCGATAGTGGTTTTATTAGTAATAATGCCGGCAGAACTGAAATTACAAACACAATTAAAGAGCACAATCAGATTATTCATATTTGTAATGAGTTGCCAAAGGAAATAAATATAGAATTTAATGCGGTTGTAGATGCTGAAAAACGTACTTCAATAGCAAATAACCATTCGGCTACGCATCTCCTTCATTATGCACTGCGAGAAGTTCTCGGTTCTCATGTAGAACAAAAGGGATCGTTGGTGGATTCCGAAAAACTGAGATTTGACTTTGCTCATTTTAATAAACTTAGCGACGAAGAAATTCGTGAAGTTGAGTTATTGGTTAATAGTCTGATTAGAAAAAATGCAAATCGTCAGGAAACCAGAAATATGCCTGTTGCCGAGGCTCAAAAATCTGGCGCTATGGCTTTGTTTGGCGAAAAATATGGCGAATTTGTTCGTGTGATTCGTTTTGGCGATTCTGTTGAGTTATGTGGCGGAACTCATGTAGAAAGTACTGGTCAGATTGGCTTTTTTAAGATTATCAGTGAGAGTGCAATTGCT
>JBBQCZ010000067.1:0-19637 GCA_038319215.1 Bacteroidales bacterium
ACATACAGGTGGTGATATGTGGTGGGATTTACAAGGTAAAGCTCGTTATGAAGTCCCTGTAGGTGGTGGAGTTAGTGCATTATTTGCTGGCGCTATTTGGGTTGGTGGTAAAGATGCTAATGGACAGTTAAAACTTGCTGCTCAGCGTTTCCGTCAGGATGGTATCGACTTTTGGCCTGGTCCTCTTACAACAGACGGTTTGGCTTATGTTAGTCCAGAAATTTGTCGTGAGTATGATAAACATTTCGCTATTAGTAAAGATATGGTTAAGGAATTCAGAGAGTGGTGGGCTTGTACTCAAGATCCTACTTGCGAAGCTTCTGTGGAATTTCCTGAGTATCAAATACCCGATATTATTACTAACTGGCCTGCTCATGGTCCAGAAGGCGGTTATGCTTATAACCTTGCTCCTTGGTGGGATACTGATGGAGATGGATATTATAATCCTATGAATGGTGACTTCCCTTATTATGAATTCCCTAACGAAGGTATTACTAACGACCCATTCTGTAAACGCCCAAAAGGTCAATCTCCAAGATTATTTGGTGACTATACTTTATGGTGGGTTTATAATGATAAAGGTAATATTCACACCGAAACTGGTGGTACTGCTATTGGTATGGAATTTCGCGCTCAAGCATTTGCTTTTACAACAAATGATGAGTTAAATGATATGACTTTTGGAAACTATAACATTATTAATAGATCAACTTACCTTTTAACTGATACATATTTTGGTGTATGGACTGATGCTGACTTAGGTTATGCTGAAGATGATTATACTGGATGTGATGTTGCCAGAGGTTTAGGGTATATGTATAATGGTGATGATAATGACGAATCTGCTAGTGGTGTGAACGGCTATGGAACTCAACCTCCTGCAATTGGAATTGACTTTTTTGAAGGTCCATACCAAGATCCTAATTTCTTGGATGATGCTACTTCTTATGACACTCTTAACGGCGTTAAAGTTTTAAATTGTGCCAAGGGAGATATCATGAACGGGAATATTAATGGATTAAATTACCAAGATGGTGAAATAGATAATGAAAGATGGGGTATGAGAAGATTCTTATATTTTAATAATGCTCCTTTTGGTAATCCTGCTACAAGAGATCCTAATTCTGCAATTGAACATTATAATTATTTAACTGGTATTTGGCTTGATGGTTCTCCTTTATGTTATGGTGGAACTGGTCATACATCTGGTGGTGGCGACGCTAGCATTACTACCGATTTTATGTTTCCTGGAAATCCTACTACCGATAAATGTGGTTGGGGACAGAAAGGCATCCCTCAAGCTCCTTGGAGTGAAGAAACTGCTTCAAATGCTGCTGGTGATAGACGTTTTGTTCAGTCTGCTGGTCCTTTTACTCTTTTACCTGGTGCTGTAAATGATATTACTATTGGTGCTGTGTATGCTAGAGCTTCTTCTGGTGGTGCTTGGGCTTCTGTAGAAGCTGTTCGCAGAGCAGATGATAAAGCACAAATCCTTTTTGAAAATTGTTTCCGCGTTCTCGATGGACCAGATGCTCCAGAATTGAAAATTATTGAAATGGATAAAAGATTTATTTTCCATATTTATAATAAACCTGCTAGTAATAATTACCTAGAGGCTTATGTAGAAAAAGATCCTTCAATTGTTTGTTCTTCCGATATCGATCCTTGCGATGAATATTATAGATTCCAAGGTTATCAAGTGTTCCAATATAAAGATGGTGCTTCTAGTATTTCTGATAGATATAATAATTCTTTGGTTCGCGAAGTATTCCAATGCGACATTAAAGATGATATTGATCAGGTTGTAAATTATACTTGGTCAGATGAGTTATCTGCAAATGTACCTGTTGAAGAAGTAAATGGTGCAAATACTGGGATTGTTCATACTTTTGTTCTTGAAAACGATTTATTTGCTTCTGGCGATGCTCGTTTAATAAATAACCGTGAGTATTATTATGGTGTTATTGCTTATGGTTATAACGAAACTTTATTGTATAATCAATCTGTACAAGAAACATTCAATGGTCAAAAGAAACCTTACCTAGCTGGTCGTAATAATATTAAACGTTACGAGGTTATTCCTCATATTAACGATGCTGATAATGCTGGTACTATTATGCAGTCAGACTATGGTGATGGTTTGCAAGTAACAATGTATGAAGGTATTGGTAATGCAAATAATATTATTGAGTTATCGGAAGAGACTACTGATGAAATAATGGCTGGTTATCCTTGGAAAGTTGACACAAGAGTTTACAAAAATGGCAAGGGACCAATTAGTGTTAAAATTATCGATCCTCTTAATGTTCCTGATGGAACCTACACTTTGAAATTTAGTAATACTGCTAAATCTAATTCTTATGGCGTTTTAGGAACTAATTCGTCTGAATTATCGTCCTCTCTTTATACTCCTTTTAGTTATACTTTATATACTGAGAACGAATTAGATTCTGTACCTAGTGAAGTTGCTGTTCAGATCGGTTCAAGTAACGAACAATTATTTATGGATTTAGGTCTTTCTATTTCTATCAGTCAAGAAAATTATGCTGGTGGTAAAATGAGAAATGAATTCCAGAATGGTTATCTTGATGCAAGTATTGAATTTGATAATGCTGCTAAACCTTGGCTTTATTTCTTACCTGATGGTGAAAGTCAAGATCCTATAAACTGGATTAGAGTTGGTACTTATACAAACGGTGCTATCGGCACCTGTGTTGATAAAAGTTATGATGACCTATTAGGTTATGATGATGATCAGTATTTTGAAAAAATTCTCGGTGGAACTTGGGCTCCTTATAGATTCGTTAATTCTGGTCAATATGGGTTCGCTCTAAATACAGCTCGAAGCTTTCAGAATATCTACAAATATGAACCTTTATCAAGTGTTGATCTTGTTATTACCAGTGATACTTCTAAATGGACAAAATGTTGTGTCGTAGAAATGTGTGATAACGAGTGGATACCAGATGCTGAATGTGATTTACCTGAAGAGGTTACACCTTGGGTTAACTACCAAAGTGAAGGTAATGCTAAAAAGTTTGCCTTACGTAGTGCAGGCTCAGTTGATAAGTTAGGTAATCCTTTAAATGATGGAACACATGGTATGGGTTGGTTCCCAGGCTATGCTATTGATCAACGCACTGGTAGAAGATTAAATATCGTTTTCGGTGAAGATTCTTGGTTGATTGGTGATAATGGTAATGATATGAAATGGAATCCTTCTTCAGGTTTTTATTCAACTTCAGGTCCTGTTTTTGGTGGAAAACACGTAATTTATATAATGGGTGATAACCAAAATTTCCCAAATGCTGTTTATAATGCCCCTCATTACGATTCTTGCCAATTTATTTATAATAATTTATTAGCTTACGAAACTTCTGGTGTTGCTACCACTAGTTTAGTTAGAGCTTGGGCTTCGGCAATGTGGTGTGCTGTTCCTCTTCAAAACCGTGATTTTGACTTTTTGGCAACAGATGTGAAAATTAAACTTAGAGTTGCTGGTCCTTATCATAAAGGAATAAATGAGTTTTCTGTTGAAGAACCTCAGAATAGTAACTTCCCTTATTTCTCTTTCACTACTTCTGATGTGCGAACATTAAAAGATCAAAATATCACAGCTGTAAATGCTTTGGATATTATTAAAGTCGTTCCAAATCCTTACTATGGTAACTCTTATTATGAGCATAATCAGCTCGATAATTATGTGAGAATTACTAATTTGCCTCAGACTTGTGTAATTTCAATTTATAATGCTAATGGCGGTTTGGTGCGTAAATTTAATAAAGACAACTCTGATCCTTTTGTTGAATGGGATTTGAAAAACTCATACGGTATTTCTATTGCTGGTGGTGTATATATTGTACACATTAACGCTCCAGGTATCGGCGAGAAAGTTGTTAAGTGGTTTGGCGCATTGCGTCCAGTGGATTTAAATAATTTCTAATAAATTGTTATAATATAAATAAAGTAATATGAAAAATTTATATTTGGTTTCAACGATACTGATAGCTTTAGCAGCCGGGTTTATATCTACCGATTTGCAGGCAGGTAACGAACAACGTGTAGGCTCTAACGGGGCATCAGAATTACTGATTAACCCTTGGGCTCGCAGCTCTGGCTGGGGTGATGCTAATGTCTCTTGTGTTGTTGGACTAGAAGGTATGTATCAGAATATCGCTGGTATGGCAATGACACGTAAAACTGAGCTTGCTTTCACTAATACTCAGTGGTTGGTTGGCTCTGGTGTGGTTATAAATAGTGGTGGATTTTCTACTAAAGTTGGCGAAACAGGCGTTTTAGGCGTTTCTGTAATGAATATGAACTGGGGCGAAATCGATATTACTACCGACGCTTTACCTGAAGGTGGTATTGGTACTTTTAAACCTACTTTCAGCACAATAGCTTTGGGTTATGCTCGCGAGTTCTCAAATAGTATATATGGTGGTTTATCCGTTAAAATGATCAATGAGAGCATTTTTAACGTTTCAGCATCTGGTTTTGCTATCGATGCTGGTATCCAATATGTAACTGGACTCGGTAGGGACAAAGCAGGAAATCGTAATCGCGATAACTTAAAATTCGGTATTACCATGAAAAACGTTGGTAGCACTATGAAATTTAAAGGTGATGGTATGAGTTTTAGCGGATTCTCAACTAATGGTACCAGCATGACTATTGAACACAGAAGTCAGGATTTTGAATTGCCTTCGCTAATTAAAATCGGATTCTCTTATTCTATGAAATTAGCTCCTAAAGTGGACGAAGTTAACGAAACTGTTAGCTCTGATCATAAACTTACATTAGCCGCAAATTTTACTGCTAATTCTTTTACAAAAGACCAATATCATTTTGGTATTGAGTATGGCTTTAAAGAATTATTTTTCTTACGTGGTGGCTATATTTACGAAGATGGAATTGCTGATTCTAATGTTGATCTACGCTCTACTGCATTTACTGGCCCTACAGCTGGTATGACTTTGCAGGTGCCTGTTAACAAAGAAAATAAGTCAGTTCTTGCAATAGACTATTCTTACAGATTTACCAATCCTTTCGGTGGTGTTCACACTTTCGGAGCTAGAGTAACTTTGTAATAGTAATATTTAAGTAATTTTTAAAAGAGCTTGCAACCGCAAGCTCTTTTTTTTTATAATATTTGTTTTGTATTATATTATTACATATATTGCGTAATATAAATATGTTTGGATATTGGCTTATAAAGCTGATTTTATCTATGCTATTTTGTAGTGTTGAATTGTTTTTATCTTATAAATATTTCTTTTTGATTTTGTAATTGGTTATAATTTGCATAATATGAAAAAATTTATTACTTTATTGTTTGGTTGCGTATTGGCTGTGGTTATGCTTTTTTCTTTTTCTTTTAACAATAATCTTTATTCTGCTAGTTATTTAGAAACGAGTAGTGTTAAAAGTCGGAGTCTTGCAGACTGTGAACCTGCACAATCTGCAGCCGAAATGAATATCAATAATGTTCGTTATCTTATAAATATGAACGGTAGTATTTGGTGGGATTTACAAGGACGGGCAAGATATGAGGTTCCTGCTGGCAGTGGGAAAAACTCACTCTTTGCTGGAGCTTTGTGGATTGGTGGTAAAGATGCAAACAATCAATTAAAGCTTGCCGCTATGTTGTTTGGACAAAACGGTAATGATTATTGGCCAGGTCCTTTGGCCGTTAGTGGTAATCAAGCCACTGTTTCTCAACAGGTGTGTTCCGAATATGACAAGTTTTTTACAATAACCAGACAGGAAGTAGCTGATTTTAGAATGTGGTGGGCATGTTCACAGGATCCGGATTGTGACGAGGAATCTGATTTTCCTTCTTACACAATACCAGATATTATTACTAACTGGCCTGCTCATGGTCCTGCTGGAGGTTATGCTTATAATCTTGCACCGTGGTGGGATAATGATGGGGATGGAAATTATAATCCCAATCAGGGCGATTTCCCTTTTTATGAATTTATTGAAGATGGAATAACCAACGACTTAGTGTGCTTACGACCTCGTGGTAGTAGTCAAAAATTGTTTGGTGACAAAACAATATGGTGGGTTTTTAATGATGCCGGTGGACTGCACACTGAAACTGGAGGTGCTGCAATTGGTATAGAAGTTTGTGCTCAAACTTTTGCGTTCGCTACCAATGATGCTGTAAACGACATGAGCTTTTATAACTATAATATTACTAATCGTTCAACAAATTCGCTTAGCCAAACTTATGTGGGTTTTTACACAGATGTGGACCTCGGGTTTGCTGATGATGATTATATAGGTTGTGATGTTGGCAGGGGGCTAGGATATGCTTATAATGCTGACGATATGGATGAGAGTTCTTTAGGTATGTATGGTTATGGTGCACAACCTCCTGCTGTTGGACTCGACTTTTTCGAAGGACCGTACAAGGATTCCGACGGTTTTGATAATTCAACAAGTTATGATACAGTTGATAATCAATTAGTGCTGAACTGCTCTAAGGGAGACATTCTTAATGGAAATATTAATGGTCTAAATTATCAAGATGGTATTATCGATAATGAAAGACTTGGCATGTCTGGGTTTGTATATTATAATGGTGCCGGATTTGGTAATTCAGCTACAATATATCCAAATGGAGCTCCTGACTTTTATAATTACCTGCGTAGTTATTGGCTAGATAATACTCCAATGTGTTATGGTGGTACAGGTCACCAGTCGGGTGGTGGAGACCCAGCCATTCCTACTAGATATTTATACCCTGGTAGTCCAACTTCTGACCTCTGCGGTTGGGGTCAAAATGGAATACCAATGCCCGGTTGGTCCGAAATAAGTGAGGGGAATCCAGGCGGAGACAGGCGTTTTGTTATGTCTTCTGGACCGTTTACATTTGAACCCGGAGCTGTAAACGATATTACTATTGGCGTTGTTTGGGCAAGAGCTACTTATGGCGGAGCTTGGGCTTCGGTAGAGGCTTTGCGCGATGCTGATGATTTAGGCCAACGTCTTTTCGAAAATTGTTTCAGAATAATAGATGGTCCCGATGCTCCACAGCTAGAGATTGTTGAAATGGACAGTACTTTGATTTTTTACATTTATAATAATCCTGGGTCAAATAATTATCTCGAAGCATACAAAGCAATTGATCCTTATATTGTTTGTTCTGATCAATATTCACCATGTAGCGAATATTACGAATTTCAGGGATATCAAGTGTTTCAACTTGAAAATCAAAACCTGAGCATTGACGATCGATATACGCCAAATCAAATAAAACAGGTTTTTCAATGCGATGTTAAAGATGGTGTGTCGCAGATTGTAAACCATAAATGGTCGGTCGAACTAAAAGATGTTATTCCTGTAATTGAAGTGGAAGGTGCCGACATGGGTATAGTTCACAGTTTTACTGTTAATAAAGACATGTTTGCATCGGGCTCTCAAAAGTTGGTGAATAATAGAGATTATTATTACACTGTAATTGCTTACGGTTATAATAACAGTCTTTTATATAATTCGAACGATATCAGTACTTTGAATGCTCAAAAAGAGCCCTATTTAGCTGGAGAAAACAATATTAAAACCTATAAAGCTACTCCGCATTCTAATGATCCACAAAATGGAGGAACCGTTTTAAATACGTATTATGGTTTTCAGCCTGCAGTTACAATGTACGAAGGGCACGGAAATTCAAATAATATTATTGAACTTAGCGACGAAAGCATAGACGAAATTATGTCGGGTTATCCTTGGAAAATTGACGAAAGAATTTACAAAGCAGGCAAAGGCCCTCTTTTTGTTAAGGTTATCGATCCTCTTAATGTTAAAGAAGAAACATATACTCTTAAATTTAAGGATGCTCCGAGTAATTCTTATGGCGTACTAGGGACAACCTCTTCAGAGTTGAGCTCAGATTCTTATATTCCTTTTAATTATACTCTGTATCTATCAAATGGTGATTCAATTGAAAGTGATATGTCTGTTGTTTACGGAGTCGATAGGGAACAATTATTTACAGATCTTGGTATTTCAATTAGTTTGAGCCAGAATAATTATGCAGGTGCCAAGACGAGAAATAAATATCAAAATGGCTTTCTCGATGCAGAAATTGTCTTCAGTGATCCTTCAAAGCCATGGTTAAATTTTGTTAAAGATGTCGATAATCTTATTCCAGATAATTGGATTCGTGTTGGGACATACTCAAATAATGGATCAGGAGATTGTGTTGATGAGAGTTACGATGATATGTTAGGTTTTGATAGTGATGAATATTTTGAGAATATTCTTGGTGGTACTTGGGCTCCATATCGATTTGTAAACTCTGGGCAATATGGTTTTACGCTTAGTGGTGCGCGAAACTTCCAGAACATTTATAAGTATGAACAATTATCAAGTGTCGATCTTGTAATTACATCTGATAAATCGAAATGGACAAAATGTTGTGTTGTCGAATTATGCGAAAATGATCGCGAACTAGATGAATGTGGATTTTCTACAGAAATAACTCCATGGGTAAATTCTAACAGTCGTGATAATGCACACAAATTTGCTTTAAGAAGTGATCCATCGGTGGATAAGCAAGGCAATATTATTTCCGGCGATACTACCCACGGAATGAGCTGGTTTCCTGGATATGCAATAGATATGCGTACTGGAAGAAGATTGAATATTGTTTTTGGTGAAGATTCTTCTTTTCCTGAGCATAATGGCGACGATATGATTTGGAATCCTTCTGCTGGTTTGTATAGCTCTACTGAGCCAGTTTTTGGAGGCAAACATGTAATTTATATTATGGGCGATAATCAGAATTTTCCAAATCTTGTATTCAATGCTCCTAGTTATGATTCATGTAAATTTATTTATGATAATTTACTAAGATACGAAACTTCGGGTGTTGCAAGTACAAGTTTAAACAGAGCTTGGGCATCTGCAATGTGGTGTGCAATTCCTCTTCAGAATCCTGATTATGCATTTATGGCTACTGATGTAAAAATAAAATTAAGAGTATCTGGTCCTTATAATAAAGGAATGAATGAGTTTTCTGTAGAAGATCCAGAAAATGACAACTATCCAATGTTCTCTTTTTCAACTATTGGACTAAAGGCTAAATTCGACGATTCTCAGGTTTTGTCAGAGTCGCTAGATAGGATAAATATAGTGCCTAATCCATACTGTTGGGGAAATTATTATGGCGAAATAAATTATAATGACTATGTTAAGCTTATAAATTTACCTGAAATTTGCAATATTTCTATTTACTCGTCTTCAGGTTCGCTTGTACAAAGAATCAAAAAGAATGATTCTAGCACATTTTGTGAATGGGATATGAAAGATTTTAGAGGAAAGCTAATTTCAAATGGTGTTTATATTATTCATATCGAAGTTCCGGGAATAGGAGAAAAGGTGTTAAAATGGTTTGGGTCGTCCAAAATATAAAAGAACATTTGGAATCTTGTGTGGATTATAAAACAGCTTAGAAAAAACTAGTTGTAAATGATACTTTGTGTGGAACCAGCCTGGAAACAATTTTGATTTGCAGATAATTTCCATGAAATATTGGCGCTTATCGTGATTAAATCTTATTATTTCGTGTTTTTTTGTCGAATTAGAAATGCAAAAGTTAATTATGTAAAAATGGTTTACCTCGTTGTATTAATTATCATTCTGTTTTGCTTTTATTGCTGTTTTTCGTAAATTGCGGAGATTTGTAATATGGGAAATGAAAATATTTAAAAAACTTAACAATATTTCGATTGTCTATAAACTCTCTGGTATCATTTCGTTGCTGGTTATGATTTCTATGTTGTTTGTTGGAATATTTACATACACTAGCAACAAGACAGCAATTATCGATAGAACGTATGAACAATTGACTTCAGTCAGATTTGAGAAAACTCAGCGTTTGGTGAGCTTTAAAAATAATAAATTACTTGAAGTATATCAGTTTGCAAATTCATTACAAACCGAAACTATTATTAAGAGTATTTTGGATTATCCTAAAGAGAATTTGCCGGGATTTAATGAAGATTTTAGCACAATCTCTGACGAATACTTTATTAAAAAGGGAAGTGTTGAGAGACTGATATTTTATGATAAAAGTGAGTTTGTTGTGATTGATCCATATGACAGCGTTGAGAATATTTACACATTGATTTTTACAAAACTTGAGGGCTTTATTAATAATAGACCTATTTCAAATACTCCATTTGTTTCCGACCTTATGGAAAATGATAGAGGGGAAGTAGTATTTTATATCTTTTTACATCTCGAAAATCTTTCTGAAGGTGCATTTATTGGCTTTGAAATTTCTTCTAAACAGATAAATGATATTATGCTTGAAGACAACCCATATAATGGATTAGGAGCATCTGGCGAGGTGTATTTGGCAGGAACGGATGGATTAATGCGAAGTCAATCTAGATTTATTGATGAAACAGTATTAAAGCTAAGGGTGCCAAATTCGATGATTGCAGAAATAAAACCTGATTTAGCTGGAAATAATAGTGTTAATGATTATAGAGGAATAAAAGTTCTTAGCTCCTACGGAACAATGAGTTGGGGTGATAATTTGTGGATAATATTTGCAGAGATAGACTATGCAGAGGCTCTAATTCCTGTAAATGCTTTTCGTGATAGCATAATTTTTCTAGGTTTGGTTGGTGCTTTTATGTTTTCTGCATTAATTATGTTTTTGGCAGTAACTATTACCCGACCAATAGCTAAGTTGAATTCTGCAGCAGTCGAAATTTCAAAAGGAAATTATAAAATTGATTTGCCTGTTAAGAATCAGGATGAAATTGGGAAATTAAGTTCTACTTTTAATCTCATGGCGGGAAAAATAGATGAACAAAGCAAACGACTTGAGGAACAAAGAAAAAGCCGTCTGCAAGAAATGATCGATTGGCAGGAAAACGAACGTAGAAGATTGTCTAGGGAGTTGCACGACGGCATTGGCCAGCTTTTGCTTAGTGCTAAATTTAGAATGGGTAGAATTTCTGGGAAAACGGAAAACGATAAAACTATAATTGACGAAACTCAGGGAATTATCCAGCAAGCAGTTCATGATGTTAGAGATATTTCGAACGACCTTATGCCATCTGTGTTGAATGAATTCGGACTTATTACCGGAATAAAAAATTTATGCGAACAAATACGAGTCGATTATAAGGCAGATGTTAATTTTGTTACAAACATTGAATCTCTGCCAAAGGATAAGGTCTCAACTTATATTTATAGGATTGTTCAGGAAGTTTTTAGTAATATTATTAAACATGCCAACGCTAGTAAAATTGATATCAGTCTTTTCGATCATGGAAAATATACAGAACTAATAGTTTCAGACGATGGCCAAGGATTTGATGCCAATAATGTGTCAGAATTACGCGGAAATGGTTTGAGAAATATTAGCGAAAGAGTAAATTTGCTTAATGGAAATTGCAAAATCTCATCGGAGAAAGGAAAAGGTACTGTGATTAAAATTTTAATTCCTAAAACAAATCAAGCATGAAGGAAATAAAAATTGCATTGGTAGATGACCATAAGATGTTCAGAGATGGCATTAAATCGGTATTGTCAGATGAAAAATGTATAAAAGTTGAAGCCGAAGCTGGTAATGCGGAGGAGATTATCGAAATCTTAAAGCATAAAAAAATTGACGTGGTAATAACCGATATAGGATTGCCTGGCATGTCTGGTATTGAATTGTGTAGTCACATAAAACAGCATTATCAGGAAATTAAAGTGCTTATATTGTCTATGCATAATAACGAAGAATTTGTGATGAATTCTATTAAAAGTGGTGCATGTGGTTATCTGCCAAAGGAAACTGGTCACGAAGAACTTATTTATGCTTTGCGTAAAATTTCGGAAGGAGATATTTATTTTAATCATAATATTTCACAAACAATTATTAAAGGATATCAGAGAAACGATAATTCTATTGGAGAAAATCCTGCAGATGTGCTATCACAACGGGAACTCGAAGTTCTTAAACTTTATGCAGAAGGATATACAAATAGTGAAATTGCTGACAATCTCTTTATCTCTGTTCGTACAGTTGAATCGCACAAAACTCATATTCTGCAAAAACTCAATTTAAAGTCTCAGGTCGATTTGGTAAAGATTGCTATAAAGCATAAAATTATTCAACTATAAGTAGGGGCGAGGTCGAATCTTTACGTGTTTCACGTAAATATAATTACGAAATATACTAACACTTATTAAGCAAACCTCTATATTTAGTCTGGTTTTAATTTAGGATTTTTGGAATTCAAAATTAAAACTTATTGAATATGAAAAAATCGACATTTTTATTTATTGCCGCATTTATTTCAGGCATATTTTTCACGAATTTATTAAAATCTCAGGATGAATCTCCTATCAGTCTTACAACTGATATTTACAGTCGCTATGTTTGGAGAGGTACCGATTTTGGCTCATCACCAAGCATTCAGCCTGGATTTGAATTTGCAAAATCTGGATTTACTATCGGAGCATGGGGTGCATATACCACAAATATTAATTTCCCAGCTCAGGAAGCAGACATTTATCTTGGATACTCATTTTTAAATGAAATGCTTAGTATTACTGTCACAGATTATTTTTTCCCAACTGATGGCGCTGAGAATTCATATTTTGATTATGGTAATAGTACCACTCATTTTTTTGAAGCTTCGCTTAGTTTTAATGGTACTGATGATTTGCCGATAAGCTTTTTGGTAGGTACAGTGTTTTATGGAAATGATAAGGATCGTAACAACGACAATAGGTTTTCTACATATTGTGAACTTGCTTATTCTCCCGAAATAAAAGGGATGCCTTTTTCTGTTTTTTGTGGACTTAACTTATTGGCTCCTGCCGACGAAGATTTGAATATGCTTGTTCCTGTAAATGGACTATATGGTAACAAAGCTGGAGTTGTAAATCTTGGGGTAAGCGCGACTAAAAATATTGACATAACTGAAAAATTTACTTTACCACTTTCAGTATCAATTATTACTAATCCGATGAAAGGCAACCTATTTTTAGTTGCTGGTTTTTCATTTTAACAAATTAAGTATTAACTAAAATAGGAGACAGTATTATGATTTTTAACACAATTTTTGATCCAGGGAACACGACTTTTATGATTCTTTGTACAAGTCTGGTTATGTTGATGACGCCTGGTTTGGCCTTTTTCTATGGAGGACTTGCCGGTAAACGAAATATTCTGGGTATTATGATGCAAACATTTGTATCTCTCGGGATTACTACTATTATGTGGGTTGCTTTTGGCTTTTCTTTATGTTTTAGCGGTGGCGAAGGTGGAATTATTGGAAACTTTGATCTCGCTTTCCTTTCAAATGTGCCTTTTGATCAGGCTTTTGATGCTGCGGGCGGGAAAAATTATCCTACATATATCTTTATTGCATATCAGATGATGTTTGCAATTATTACACCTGCACTTATTACTGGGGCATTTGTTAATCGTATTTCATTTAAAGCTTATCTTATTTTTCTTGTTGCTTGGCAAATATTTGTTTATTATCCTTTTGTACATATGGTTTGGGGTGGTGGAATACTTGCACAATGGGGAGTTCTTGACTTTGCTGGTGGTGTTGTAGTTCACTGTACTGCGGGTTTTGCTGCTCTTGCTTCTGTTATTTATGTCGGAAAACGTCGCGATCGAAAGTCACCACCGAACAGTATTCCATTGGTTGCAATCGGAACAGGTTTGTTGTGGTTTGGTTGGTACGGTTTTAATGCAGGCTCAGAATTGGTTGTTGATGGTGTTACAACACTTGCTTTTTTAAATACTGACGTTGCCGCTTCTTTTGCTGCAATTACATGGTTGATTATAGAATGGACGCATACTGGTAAACCAAAATTTATTGGCTTGCTTACTGGTGCTGTTGCAGGTTTAGCTACTATTACTCCAGCAGCTGGCTTCGTTCCTCTTTGGGCTGCAATGCTTATTGGAATTACTGCTGCTTCGGTTTGTTATCTTGCAGTTCAATTGAAAAATAAACTGGGATGGGATGATGCTCTCGATGTTTGGGGGGTTCACGGTGTAGGTGGTCTTATTGGTACTATTCTTCTTGGAGTTTTTGCTTCCAAAACTGTTGGATTCCAATCTGGTCTTCTTGAAGGTGATGCCGCTTTCTTCTTTAAAGAACTTGCAGCTGTCGCCATTTCAGCCGTTTATGCATTTGTATTTACTTATCTTATGCTATTTATTATTAATTTTATTACTAGAGTTAAAGTACCTGAGCTTGTCGAAGATTCTGGTTTAGATGAAGCATTACACGGCGAAAAAGCTTATGATGAAGGAACTTTTTAATTGATATTTTAGGTTTTGTGTTGATTTTTTGAAAGCTGTCTTTGGGACAGCTTTCTTTTATTATATTCTATCATTAAATTTCCGGTTTGTTTCGTAAATGCTTGTTTTGTTCGCGATAACAATGAGGCTAATTACACATGTCAATACCATTTATTATAAGAATTCTTGTTGTCTTTACTGATGAACTCACTTTTACGTTGCAATTCGATTATTTAATAACACATAATTCAAAAGAAAATTATTATCAAGATTTGTTGTTCATATTAATATTATTCCTAACTTTGCACTATAGAAATCTCTGCCAAAGGGGTTTCTTTTGTTTTATATATGTTTGATTATTAAATAAACAAGATAATTATGTCAGAAGTTGCATATTTAACCGCTGAGGGGTTAAAAAAACTTAAAGATGAATTGGATAGATTGGTGATTATCGAAAGACCAAATCTTTCGAGGCAGATTGCTGATGCTAGAGATAAAGGTGATTTATCTGAAAATGCTGAATACGATGCTGCCAAAGAAGCGCAAGGATTGTTAGAAATGAAAATTTCAAAACTTCAGGATACTGTTCGTCATGCTAGGGTTATTGATCCAAGCGAAATTGATACTGAAACTGTTCAGATTCTTAATCGCGTTAAGCTTAAAAATTTAAAAACTGGAGGCGAGATGGAATATACTATCGTTTCTGAGTCTGAAGCAAATCTTAAAGAAAAGAAAATCTCTATAAATACTCCTATCGCTAAAGGGTTGATGGGTAAAAGAGTTGGTGATATTACTGAAATTCAAGTGCCTAATGGGGTTGTAACTTTTGAAATTGTTAATATCGCAATTTAATTATGGCTACCATTTTTACAAAAATAATAAGTGGCGATATTCCTTGTTACAAAATTGCTGAGGATGATGACTTTATTTCTTTTTTGGACATTAATCCATTGAAAAAAGGTCATGCTTTAGTTGTTCCAAAAGTAGAGGTAAATTATATTTTTGATAATTCGGAGGAAACTCTATCTAAAATTCTGATTTTTGCTAAAAAAGTAGCAAAAGCAATTGAAAAAAATGTTGAATGTAAACGTATCGGACTTATTGTTGTTGGACTTGAAGTGCCTCATACACACATTCACTTAGTTCCTATTGATCACGAACGAGAAATGGTCTTTGCTAATCCTAGGGTTAAAATGACTCAGGAGGAATTTATATTATTGGCAAAACAAATTAACGATAGCTTATAATCTTTATTAAAATATTTAAGGAAGCAGGTTAGTAGCCTGCTTTTTTAGTAATATTTAGTTGTGAAATAATAGAAGCAAAATATCGAAATAGCAAAAAGAATTATAATAAAGGAATTAAATCTATTTGAATTTTCATTTTTTACAATTCTAAATTGATTAATCCAGCAACATCCGATACAATGCTCTTAAATCTCCGCTGTGCATGGTTCTGTAAAGAAAATACAATTTGTTGTCGTGAACTTTCATGTTGTCAATCCAGAAGAACTCGGGAATACTAATTTCTTCACCAGTAGTGCCGCTCTGAATAAAAATTTCTTTAACTGAGGTCTTTCCGTTTCTGATAAAAATTGCATATACTCTGCCAGTAGCTTCATCAATAACAATTTCTTCTTCGCAATATTTTGAATTTTGAAAGTGAATAGGAGCAGACCCTAATGTGTTAAAACAAGTGTCGTACCATTCAATTTTTGAGTCGGTGTAATTGATAATAGAAATTGTATCGTGCGCCTTTATTACTGGTGCAAAAACAGGTTCGTACATCATCTCCTCAAATCTTAGGTCGTGCTCGGTTGGAGGCGGACCCATCGAGAAAAATAAACCTTGAAAAGCAAGCATGTTTAACTTTACTTCGTCGGCAATTGTACGAAAAACATCGGTTTCGTAGGTCTCCATATCGGTATGATAATAAACTAAAATCTGATTCCTATCGGTAAATTGACTGAAAAGAACCTTGCCATTCGAAATAAATTTACAATCATCCATAATAGATTTGAATTCGTCTATATCGGTTGGGAAATCTAATCTCATGCTGTTATCTTCGAAAATAATCTGGTAAGCGGTTTTTTCGGTAAGATAATGAAGATTTCCCATACAATCGTGATAGAATTTTCCTTCCATTCCAACACAATATGTAAAAAGTGTATCTCCTTTTGGACCAATTAAAACTATCCAAGGATTGTTCTTTTTATTGTAGCGATAGCAAAACCCTGTGTAGAGAATCGAATCTCCCAAAAAATAGTAATCGGTTACGTCAATTAGCATTCCTTTACTTATGTTAATTATAGGTTTTACTGTGGCTTCTGGAAGATTGTTTACTAATGGTTCAAACAATATATCCGCTTTGAGATTGCTTCCATTAAAGGCTTTTTCAACATCAACATATTGAAGGTGAGTGTACAAAAGAGTGTCTTTAAGACTGCGTAAAGTTATAGAATATGATCCGTTTATATCTGTAGATGTTCCCAATTTGCTGCTTTTGATGATAATATTTACGCCTGATATAGGTTCGCCAGTTTCTGCATCAAAAACATTACCTTTAACAACAACTGGCTTTTGTGCTGATACAGCAAGTACTGTTGCTATTATTGTGAGAAATATTAGTATCCTTTTCATATTCCTTTTTTAAGTTTCTTTTCTAATCCTCATTCAGATATATTTTATAAAGTTCGTCAAGTTCCTTTTTAGCCTGAACGCCATAATAACCTTGCTCATTTACAATTTCTTCAAGAACTTTTTCTGCTGCTGCGTATTGTTTTTCTTCCTTTAATATTAGTCCTTTGTACCACTTCGATTCTTCATGAAATGTATTAATTTTGCTAGATAATGCTATGTCAAAATAGTTTATCGAAGTATTGTTGCTATTGGTTTGATACAAACAAAGTCCTTTGTAAAAAACAGCGTTTAAATCGTTAGGATATTGATCAAGAATTGTATTAAAATCTTCGATTGCTCCATTATAATTTTTTCTATTTATTTTGTCAAGTGCTTGTTCCAGAAAGGCAACATAAGTTAATTCTGTTCTTATGTCGGAGAGTTTATCTGGAATATTGATGTCAATAAAATTTGAAGGAATATTCATGTTTTTTCTATTCATTCTTTTGTCGTAGCGATAATCGATAACTTTATAGTTTCCAATGTATGAATACATGTGATTTGATGAATATCTGTAATAACCAATGAGATTTATGTCGGATGTATTGTTCTCTATTTGAATAACTTTTGTGTAATTAAGTGGTGCGATACTTTCTGGAATAATTACCTTATTCGGTAAAGCTCTGATTTCTGCAATTATTGATTTTTCGGGTTGGTTGATAATTATTATATTTTTCGACGTGTCAATATTTTGAATTGTGTCCGAGATTTCTGGGAATTGAATTATAGTTTGACTGACCGAGCTGCCATAATTGATTTTATTTTCAAATGGAGTATCAATAAGAATTAGAGCAATAAGTGTAATTGTGGCAGCTATTCCTGTGTAAATTATGCCATGCAAAAATCTGTTATTCTTTTGTTTTGGGATAATTCTAGATTTTATCAGATTTAAATCATCTGGGAAAGCCGCAGTAGTCTTATAGCCGTCGATAGCATCGGCTAAAAACGCGTTTGAGGCAATTTCTTTTTGAAATTCCTGTAATTCCGTACCGTGTAAACTGCCGTTAAGGTACTTATTTATTTTGTCACTATAGTTTTCCGGGGCTTTCATGATTGTTCCTCCAGTATTTTTTTTAGTTTTATTTTTCCGTTTTGAAGATATGACTTAACCAATTTTACTGTAAATCCAGTTATATCCGAGATTTCGGAATAAGATTTCTTTTGGTAATAAAAAAGCTCAACACATATTTTTTGTTCGTGACTTAACAGGCAAATCGCTTCTTCTAGTTTTTCATTGATAACTAATTCTTCATCGCTAATTTCTTCCTCTAAATTATCAGATTCTGCGTAGTAGTTTCTCATTGCTTCGTTTGTCCTTTTGTCTTTTCGGAGTTTCATCAGACAATGGTTTTTTGTCACCGAATAAAGCCATGAACTGAAATTTGTAATTTCGTGTTGAGGAATCTTTTCTGTTATTACACCAAATATTTCAACTACTGTGTCTAAACTTTCATCGCGTGAACCCAAATACTTTAAACAAACACCATAAACAAGAGATGAATACCTGTTGTAAATTTCTTCGAGCGCTTCGTTTTTCTTGCTGCTGAAGATTTTTACAATTTCTATGTCACTCAGGTTTTTCATCTCTTGTTTTTTTCGGTTTAAAGATAACAGTTTTTTATTTCTAATAAAATTGGCTGAGTATATTACCTATTCTAAGTTTATTTTCTGCTTTCTTGCGCTTTTCTTTCACTTAAAAGATCAAAGTATCCTTTGGTTGTCATCATAATTACGCCCCCAGTTACATCTCCGTATTTTGCGGGAATTCCTCCAGTATAAATTTCCATTGTGCCAATTCCTAATGATGGTAATGTTGACATTTCATCTGATACTTTCATTCCATCGATATAAACTGTGCTGCTACCCGGGCGCGATCCTCTTACTACCATTTGATTATTTACAACTTGAACATCACTTTGATATGCCCGAGCCAGCATTGCTGGGTTTTTCGCTCCAGGAGTTTTAATAATTAGTTCATTTGAAATAGTCATTTTTTGAGGTTCATCTGGATCAATCAATTTTACTTTGTAATCAATAACATCATAGTCGCCTTCTAAAACATAAGCAGCCAAAGTCATGTTTACATCTTCGAGAAAAGTAATTTTGTTATTATAAACTTGAACTCCTGTTATTTTTGCTGATTGGTAACCAAGATAAGTAATTTCAACAGTGTAAGTACCTGCACTTAAAGGTTTAATTTTAAACTCACCATCAAAGTCGCTGGTAGTTCCTGTTGTAGTCGGACCATCAACTAAACTTATGTTAGCCGAATAAATTGCTTGTCCTGAATCGTCAAAAACTTTCCCGTAAATTGAGCCACCTTGTGCACTCATGCAGATTGATACTCCCATCAAAACTGCGATTAAAATTGTTGTTTTCATAATTCTGTTTTTAAAATATTATTACTGTTTTATGACTTGATGCTAAAATGATTTGATTTTCCACGCGTGTTGTAAATTATTTTTCAATTTTTTAAATATTTAGTTTTATGAAACAAAAGAAATGCGATCAATTTGGCTGCATTTCTTTAAAATAATAAACTACCTTCGGCTTTCGGTAGCATTTCTTTCGTTCAAAAGATCGAAATAGCTTTTAGTGTTCATCATTACAACTCCACCTGTAACATCACCATATTTTGAAGGTATTCCTCCGGTATATATTTCTAATGACCCAAT
>JBBQCZ010000068.1:0-19335 GCA_038319215.1 Bacteroidales bacterium
GAACTTTGAAAAATTATTGCTTTGAACTCCCGCACAACACATAGCCGCAACCGTTAGCAACAAATGTAAAAGGCTCCGCACTTCTATGAAATTCATTAACTAAATATAAAATAAAATATGAAAACTTACCTCTTAACAACAGTTATTTTCTTAACTTTCTTTAACGTGTCACTGTTTAGTCAAACAAATAATGACAATAACAATAGCGAAAAAATATTGTATAAATTTTCTGTAGGTGCCGGATTCGGATATACTACAGGATATGGGATTTCCTTTCGATACACGCCAAATAAATTCGGAGTTCAGGCAAATTTTTCTCCAACTTACAATGAAAAGTCAACTAGAATTAGCACAGGTGTTACTTTCATCTATAAACTCGTAGAAGCAGAAAAAACTTGTTTCTATTTATATCAGGGAAATCATTTCAATTATTACAAGCGCTATACAACTAAATATAAGGAATTTAACAATGGTGTTGGGGTAGGAATTGAGTTTATTATTCTCAAACGTGTTGGTTTGGACATTATGGGCGGTTATGCTTTTTATGAAAACTTTCAAAGACTCGGTCTCACTGGAGAAGCAGGCTTATATTACAAATTCTAAATAACAAAACATCAGTTGCTAACAGAGCTTTTGATTGGTTAGAAAGAATTCGGTTACAATTTCCGTATTTATTTTATCATTGGCAGCTTGGATTTTACTAGTTTTATTCGTAGATTTGTATAAAAAGAGCCGTGTGATGGGAGACTATCAAGCACGGTTCTGTGCGAAGCTTGGGGTGAGATTCCCCTTGCTTACTCGACGCCGCCACCGTTATGGCCAATGGAAAAAAACTACCGAAACACAACATTAGATATTTGACAAGTTACTCCAACAAATAGAAAAACAAGTATCGAAAAATGAAGAGAATAATTACCTAACGAACACTTAAATCATTAAAACTTGCAAAACAATACAAGTTTTAATGATTTAAGTGATATATTTGCATTATGAAAAATTACACAAATCGCAAAGAATACATAAGTAAATTATTGGCATACAAAGATAAAGACCTAATAAAAGTGGTAAGTGGTTTACGGAGAAGCGGCAAAAGTACCTTGTTAGAACTTTATCGTCAATCGCTATTGGAGATGGGAGTCCAAGCAGATCAGATAGTGTTTTTAAACTTTGAAGATTTTGAATTACGCAAATTTCTTAACGACTTAGATGCTTTGTATTCTCATATAATCGGATCTCTAGATTTGTCAAAGCCCTGTTATGTGTTTTTGGATGAAGTTCAAAATATTACTGAATTTGAACGTTTGGTAGATGGTTTGTTTGTAAAACCAAATATTGATGTTTACATCACAGGTTCAAACGCTCTTTTACTATCTGGTGAATTAGCAACCCTTTTAAGTGGTCGATATATCGAAATTTCTATTTTACCATTTTCATTCAAAGAATACTTATTTGCTCGCAAAATTGATACTACGAATAGATACTTAAATTATGAGGCACTGTTTTTTGATTATGTAAACGAAACATCATTACCAAAAGGAGTCGACTTACGAGAGGACGGTTTCGATAAGATATATGAATATTTAGAAGCCATTTACGCCACTATTATTGAAAAAGATATTACTCAGCGATATCAAATCAACAACATTAGAGCCTTTGGCAACATAACAAAATTTGTAGCTTCAAATATTGGAAATCCTCTTTCTCCTAGCAATATTGCAAAAACATTAAAACAAGACGGACAAAAAACACATAACACCACGGTTGAAAAATATTTGGAATATTTAGTAGCAAGTTTTATTTTTTATAAAGTAAATCGTTTCGATTTAAAAGGTAGAAAACAATTAGCAACTCAAGAAAAATACTATTTAGTTGATGCAGGCTTGCTCAATATTTTAGTTGGAAAAGAACGGAGAACTGACAGAGGACATATATTGGAAAATATAGTATATCTTGAATTGCTTCGTAGAGGTAATAAAATCTGGACAGGCACAACACGAAATAATGAAATTGACTTTGTGTGTAAAACAACAACTGGCGAAATCGAATACTATCAGGTTGCTTGGCAAATGACGAGTGAAGACACTATAGAACGAGAGTTTGGTGCGTTAGAGAAAATCAATGATAATTACCCTAAATTTTTACTTACAGCCGATTCTTTCACACAAAACAGAAGCGGAATAAGACATTTGAACGTTTTTAACTGGTTACTTGACTCTAACTAAAAGCAATAACAACCACAGGCTATAACAACACCTATGTGTAATGTGGAAATTCGTCTGTAACCGTTTTCCGAGAAAATTGGTACAGGCTGTGCAGAACACTTCCGAACACCGCCAATCAGCCAGCGTTCGACTGAACTCACGCCGAAGTCTGGCTGATGGCTTTTACGATAAAATTTAAAAATTATAAATCCTAGAATTTTTAATTCGGGACAAAATCTAATCAGCCAGCTGGCTGATGGCTTCTCCGATGAATCGGAACAAGCTGTGAGAACTCTGAAAAGGTAATTTCTATTCCTTTTCCACACTCCACATAGCCGCAAAACGGTTAGCAACAATAATAATAAGAAAGAGCAGATCTATAAACTTTTTTTGCATTTGATGCATTTATGATGTATATTTGCACCAAACAATAATTATTATGACTAGACAAAGTATTTCATTTACGGAACCAAATGACGAATGGTTAAAAACTCAAGTTGAGAGTAAAGAATATTCAAGTAAAAGCGAACTAGTAAATGATTTAGTGCGACAAGCGAGAAATCAACAACGTCAAATAGACTGGTTAAAGTCTAAACTAGAAAGTGCAGAAAATAGTGGATTTGCAAATGAAAGTAAAGAGCAAATATTACTAAATTCTAAGGCTTTATTTAATGGATAAATATAAATTAAGCAATGTCGCCAAAGAAGACTTAATCAGAATTCATCACTACTGAATTAAAAAATTTGGAGAAGCACAAGCTGATAAATATTTTGAATCATTTTTTAATTATTTTGATATTATAGCTCAGAGACCTTTTTCCTTTGAAGCAGTTGATTATATAAAAACAGGATACCGGCGCTGTGTTTGTGGCTCAGATAGTATCTACTACAAAGTAAATAATGATATTATTGAGATCATGGCTATTGTTGGAAGACAAGACTTGAATAATATTTTCAGTTACTAAAATTACAGTTTGTAATAACACCTATGTGTAATGTGGAAATTCATCGGTAACCGTTTCCAGAGAAAATCGCTACAGGCTGTGCAGAGCGCTTACGAACAAGCAGTGGGAACTTTGAAAAGATAATTACTATTTCTATTCCACACTTCACATCGCGCCAATCCGTTACAAATAGGCTAAGCAAGCCTCGCCTAATTAAATTATTGGCAGAAAGAATTAACAGTGCTTTTCCCATTAAAGTATTTTGGAATTTAAACATTGTAAAAATGAAGTTTTTGTTGGTGGTTTTTAATAAATAAAGTCTAATTTTACAACATCGATTTAAATTTTATTTAAAAAATGAAAAAAATAGCATTGATTTCTGGCGCAACCGCCGGTATTGGTAAGGCAACAGCAGAATTGTTGGCTGAAAATGGATATAATCTAATAATTACTGGTCGTAGAAATGATAGACTTTTAAAACTGAAAAATGAAATAGAAGCCGAAACATTAGCAGAGGTTTTTACTTTGAATTTTGATATTAGAGATAATGCTCAGGTAAGTGCTGCAATTGATAGTCTTCCTGAAAAATTCAAAAAAATAGACGTGTTAGTTAACAATGCTGGTCTTGCGGCTGGTTTGGGAGCTATTCAGGATGGAGATATTGCAGATTGGGAACAAATGATTGACACAAATGTAAAAGGTTTGCTTTATCTTACTAAGAAGGTTGCACCTCTTATGATTGAACGAAAAAGTGGTCATATTATTAATATTGGTTCCATTGCCGGAAAAGAAGTTTATCCTAATGGAAATGTTTATTGTGCTAGTAAACACGCTGTAGATGCATTAACAAAAGCAATGAGAATTGATTTATTGCCTCATGGAATAAAAGTTTCGCAAATAGCTCCTGGAATGATTGATACCGAGTTTTCAACGGTACGTTTTCATGGAGACAAAGAAAAAGCCGATAAAGTTTATGAAGGACTTACTCCTTTATATGCCGAAGATATTGCAGATGTAGTTTTTTATATTATCTCAAGACCAGCTCATGTGTGCATAAATGATATTGTGGTTACTCCATTAGCGCAAGCTTCAGCAACAAATGTGGTTAGAAAATAAACTTAGAATGCAATTAAATCTAGGGACGGTTCAACACTTCTTCGCCAGCTGGCGGATCAGTGCAACGCAAAATACTCAACACCGCTTTAAGTATTTTAGCGCACTTTAGGCATTTTATTTCACTTTAAGTACTTCCCATGGGCGCCTACAAAAACATACTCATTCCACTAGCTCTTAAAGCAGGAGCGGAGATAATGAAATTTTATAAAAATAATCCACAAACAGATTATAAAACTGACAATTCACCAGTAACAGAAGCTGATATTGCGGCAAATAATATTATTCTTGCTGGATTGTCCGAAACAAATATTCCAATTATTAGTGAAGAATCTATTAATTTGAATTACGAAGCCAGAAAAAATCTTGAAAAATTCTGGATTGTTGATCCTCTTGACGGAACAAAGCAATTTGTTAAAAATGAAGATGAGTTTACTGTAAATATTGCTCTGGTAGTTAATAATCAAGTTACTGAAGGTGTCGTTTTTGCTCCGGCTTTAAATCTTTTGTATTATGGAAGCTCTTTTAGCGATGCCATCCGAATTGATACAAGCGATTCAATCCTTGAAGAAAAGACTTTGCCATGTTTCGACACTTCAAAAATTAGCATTGTTGCTAGTAAATCGCATCTTAATGAAGAAACAAAACTTTTTCTGAACGATTGCATTAAGCTTTTTCCAGATTGCGATACTGTAAATATTGGCAGTTCGCTTAAGTTTTGCCTAGTGGCTGAGGGCAAGGCAGATTTGTATCCAAGACTTGGTGCAATAAATGAATGGGATATTGCCGCAGGTCACGCAGTGCTAAAAGCGGCTGGAGGTAGTGTTCTTAACATAAAGACAGGAAAAGAACTGACGTATAATTCAGAGACATTAAAAACGCCGGATTATATTGCATTAAGAAATATTTCACTTTATAATAAATTAAAAAAGAATAAATAAAAGAACTCCAATCTTAATCTAATTTTATGATAACATTTTTGGTTTCTATTTCGATCTTAGTTGCCGGATATTTTATTTACGGCAGATTTTCAGCATCTTATTTTGGTGAAGATTCCTCGCGTACAACCCCTGCTGTTGCAATAAATGATGGTGTCGATTTTACTCCAATGCCGGTTTGGAAAATATTTATTATTCAGTTCCTAAATATTGCAGGACTTGGACCAATTTTCGGAGCAGTTCTTGGTGCCGCTTATGGGCCAATGGCTTATGTTTGGATTGTTTTTGGATGTATTTTTATGGGTGCTACTCACGACTATTTCGCTGGAATGCTTTCATTACGAAACAATGGTGCAAGTTTACCAGAACTTGTCGGTAAATATCTCGGGAAAGGAACGAGAAATTTTTTAAGATTATTTACTCTCATCTTATTGATATTTGTAGGTGTAGCTTTTGTCAGCGGACCCGCTAAATTATTGTCTGGACTTACTAATGGTGGTTTGAATATTTGGTTATATATTATTTTCGGATATTACTTTATTGCGACATTATTTCCAATTAATAAAATTATTGGGAAAATATATCCATTTTTTGGTGCCGTTTTAATTATTATGGCATTGCTAATTGGCGGAGTTATGATTTTTAAAGACTTTGGTGGATCTTTACATTTGCATGAATTAGGTTTTAGCGATTTTAAAAATTTTCATCGAAATCCTAATGTTAATTATTTGTATCCGATGATGTTTATTTTGATTTCGTGTGGAGCAATTTCTGGTTTTCATGCAACTCAATCACCAATGATGGCAAGATGCTTGAAAAATGAAAAACAAGCAAGGTTTGCATTTTTTGGAGCTATGATTGCGGAAGGAATTGTCGCTTTAATCTGGGCAACCGCTGCAATGAATTATTTTGGAGATGTTCACGGATTGAATTATACTTTAACTAGTCCATCACAAGACCCTGCTTGGATTGTAAACGAAATATGTAATACTTGGTTGGGAAAAACAGGAGCAATAATAGCAATAATTGGTGTTGTCGCCTGTCCTATAACTACCGGAGATACTGCTTTTAGATCTGCCAGATTAACGATTGCTGATTCTTTTAATATTGATCAAAAAAGTTTAAAGAAAAGACTATTTATTGCTATTCCTCTTTTTATTGTCGGTTTTATTCTAACTTTTTTGTTGAGTGAACAATTTGGCACTGTTTGGAAATTTGTTGGAATATCAAACCAGATTCTTGCAGCGATAACTTTATGGACGATAGCAATGTATTTTGCAATAAATAAAAAAAGTCATCTGCTTATGTCTGTACCAGCTTTTATTCTGACGGCAATATGTTTTACATATATTATGATTGCTCCGCATCAAGCTGGAGGCCTCGGACTATCACCAAATATTTCTTACTTTGCAGGATTGGTTTTCGCAATAATTATTAGTATTTTCTGGTATCTATATCTTAGGAAAAATCGCAATCGGAACTTGTAGCCATTTTGTTATCAAGTTTTGTGTTGAAATTAATTTCCTCGCCTCAGAATAATTACTCAATAAATTATTTTATTAATAATTTCAGTAATATTTCTATCACTTACAACGATTTTTCTGCGATAACTGTCTTGTAAAAGAATTTTTATTATCTTTATAGTCAAATAATTAGGCCAAAATACAATGAAAAAGAAGTTGAGTTATTTATCTGCATTTGTTTTCTTTGTTATGTTCGCTGTACCTCAGGTTTTTGGGCAGTATGAATATATTGAAAACAAAGGACAGTGGGACGAAAACGTTCTGTATAAGCTAAACCTTAATGACGGTGCTTTATTTCTTGAACCAAACTGTGTAACATTTAATTTTATCGATCCAGAGGAACTTAATTATTCTACTGCACATCATGGAGGCGAAAGTCAGTCTCATTCTCTTTTAAGAGCAGCTCATGCTTACAAAATCAATTTTAAGGGAGCCAATAAAAATCCTATTGTTTCTGCATCAACACCATCACCAGATTATATTAACTATTTTATTGGAAAAGATCAGTCTAAATGGGCATCTAAAGTGTTAAAATATCAGTCTGTAACTTATGAAGAATTGTATCCGGCTATTGACTTGATTTATAGGGGTGGGCATACTGGTATTAAATATGATTTTATTTTGCATCCAGGTGCCAATTATCAGGAAATAGATTTAGAGTACATTGGTGCAGATATGCTTTTTATTGAGGATGGAAATCTTGTAATTAGCACAACAGTAAATGTTTTAAGAGAGGAAAAACCTTATGCATATCAGGTTTATGATTTAGATACAGTTGAAGTTCAATGTAATTATTCCTTAAAGAAAAATCGTTTGAGCTTCGAATTTCCAGAATCATACGACAAAACTAGGGACTTAATAATTGATCCTTCTTTAGTGTTTTCTACCTACACTGGTTCTACTGGCGATAACTGGGGATTTACTGCAACTTGGGATTATGATGATAATGTTTATTCTGGTGGAATTGTTTTTGCTGTTGGTTATCCTATCTCGATTGGTGCATATCAAATAAATTTTGCCGGAGGAACAGCTCCAATTCCAAACTCTAGCTATTATGCCGATGGCTGCGATGTTGGAATTATAAAATATAATGAAACAGGAACTACTCGTTTGTTTGCAACTTATTTAGGTGGTGGCAATGGTCAAGAAATGCCTCATAGCCTTGTAGTAAATGAACTCAACGAATTAGTAATAATGGGAACAACTGGTTCTCCAGATTTTCCTGTTACTACTGGCGCTTACCAAACAACTTTTGCTGGTGGTGATAGTGTGGTTTATGATAATGTAATTTCATTTCCTGATGGGGTAGATGTTTTTGTCTCTAAACTTAGTGAAGATGGAACTCAGCTTTTGGGTAGCACATATGCTGGTGGAAGTGGTAACGATGGTTTGAATTTTAGACCATATTACGCTCATGCAGATCCAATTACTGGAATTAACTATGTTACCATGCATGGTAATGATTCACTTTACTTCAATTATGGAGATGGAGCTAGGGGAGAAGTAATTGTGGATTTTAAAAATATGATTTATGTCGGTACGAATACTTTTTCTACCGATTTTCCCGCAGGAATAAACCCTGGTTTTCAAAGTACTAGCGGTGGACTGCAAGATGGAATCGTTTTTAAATTTAATGGAGCACTTACTCAAATGTTATGGAGCTCATATCTCGGTGGTAATGCCGATGATGCAATATTTAGTTTGAGTCTTTCAAATACTGAAGAGGTTTTAGTTGCTGGTGGAACCGTATCTCATAACTTTCCAATAACATTCGGTTCTTACAATACTGCTCATAATGGCGGAAGTACTGATGCTTTTGTTTCAAAACTAAATATGGATGGAAATAATCTAATTGCTTCAACTTATTTTGGAACTTCTGCCTATGAAAATGCTTATTTTGTCCGCACTGATAGATTCGATAATGTTTTTATTACTGGTCAAACTAAATCTACTGGGACAAGTTTAATTCAAAATGCTGGATACTCAGTTGCAAATAGTGGTCAGTTTATTACTAAATTTAATTCATCCTTAAGTAGCATTATTTGGTCCACTAAATTTGGATCTGGCAATGGTCGTCCAAATATATCAATTACTGCTTTTGCTGTAGACGTATGTAATAGAGTTTACCTTTCTGGGTGGGGTAGAGAATGGGTTTATTCATACTATAATGCTCAGGGTCAGTATTACCAATGGACTGACCAATATGGAACAAAAGGAATGCCCGTAACAGCAGATGCAATTCAAAACACAACTGATGGACAGGATTTTTATGTACTCGTTTTAAATGAAGATGCGAGCTCACTTGAATATGCAAGTTTTTTTGGTGAAGTACATTATACAAGTTGTGGATATTCAGGCCACGATCATGTTGATGGTGGTACAAGCCGCTTCGATAAAAAAGGACATATTATTCAATCTGTTTGTGCCAGTTGTGGCGGTTGTCAACAATTTCCAACAGCTCCAAATCCTGGAGTTTGGTCATCTACCAATAGTGCCTCGAATTGCAATAATGCTGTATTTAAAATACGAATTATTGAAAATCTTGCTCAAGCAAATTTTGACCCTGAACCTGTGGGATGTGCCCCATATGTTGTTCAGTTTAATAATACTTCGCAGGGATCAACATTTACGTGGAATTTTGGTGATGGTTCGCCAGTTTCACATGTTTTTAACCCATCTCATACATACATTTCCGGTGGAACATATACTGTAAGTTTAATTGTTGGCGATCCGCTAAGTTGTAATTTTTACGATACAATTCAACGTGTTATTACTGTTATTGAACCTGGGCAGAATAGTTTGCCAGATATTCAGATTTGTCCAGGACAAAGTACTATTATTGGCCCATCGGGGTCATATTCTGCTGGAACAAGCTTTTCTTGGGTGGCTGGAACAAACCTAAGCAGTTATTCAATTCAAAATCCTGTGGCTCACCCATCTGTTACTACTGATTACCTTCTAGTTGCAACAAATGTTTGTGTTGATAGTGTTTGGCAAACGGTTGTAGTGTACGAACCAGATATTGATTTGTTCGCTTTTTCAGATACCACAATCTGCCCTGGTGGATCTGCAAACTTATATGCCACAAGCTCTGGTGCTGTAGATTCATGGGCTTGGTCTAGCTCTCCTTCATTTACCAGTATTCTTTCTAATTCTCAGAATTTAACGGTATCTCCAACTACAAATACAGTGTATTATATCCGAGCTAGGGAGAATATTTGTAATACATATTTAACAGAAAGTGTAATTGTAAACGTACATGCTTTTAGCTATAATATTGTGCCTGATCAGTTAATTTGTCCTGGAAGTACTACTCATCTCACAATTAATAATCAAAATTCATCCGATATATTAACATATAATTGGCAGCCATCTGCGCAAATAATAAGTGGTCAAACTTCAAATTCGCCTCTGGTTGGACCTTCTGGAGCTACAACTTACTATGTTACAATTACAAATCAAATGGGATGTACCACCACAAATCAAGTTCTCGTTTCAATTGATAATGTCTTATTTACTACTCCTGCTGTAACAAATAATCAATGTTTTGGATATTGCTCTGGCTCCTCAACTGTTGGCGCAACTGGAACTCCTCCTTTTTCTTATGCTTGGAGTAATGGCAATAATAGTAGTGCAGCTAACAATCTTTGTGCTGATTCTTATACCGTTACTGTTACAGATGGAAGTGGTTGTACTGCTGAAACTGTAGTAACTGTTTCTCAACCTAATCAATTGTTAGCAAGCTTTATAAATGTAATAAATCCAGAATGTGATGGAATTGGATATGGTACTGCAACTGTTAGTCCGACAGGGGGAACTTCTCCATATTCATATTCTTGGACTTTTGGCGGAAATCAAGCAACAAATACGCAATGTTTGGTCGGAAATAATACTGTGTCGGTAACAGATGCAAATAATTGTCAGACTATTCAATCAGTTTTTATGCCATCTCCATCATCATTAACATCTTCAATTGCTTCATCAGAAATGATTTCCTGTTTTGGTAGTTGTGACGGAAGTATTACTGTTTCTGCATCTCTTGGAATGCCTCCATATACTTATAACTGGTCTAATGGTATGCATACTGAAACTATTAATTCATTATGTCCTGGGTCTTATACCGTTTCAATTATCGATTCTGAAAATTGTGTAACTCATCAATACTTATACATAACCCAACCGCCAGTTTTAGATGCAGGGTTAACAATTTCAAACATTATTAAATGTTTTGGTGAAACTGGAAATATTCAAGCAAGTGCAAATGGCGGAACTTATCCTTACACATATCTTTGGTCTGATGGATCTAATTTGAATGAACTTAGTGGTGTTTCTGATGGAACTTATATTCTTACTGTTACTGATGCCCATAATTGTACAATAACTTCTGAAATTACACTTACACAACCTCCGCAATTACTTATGGATACTACTATTAGAAACATGCTTTGTAATAGAGTTTGTAATGGGCAAGTAATGACTTTTGTCTCGGGCGGAACTCCACCATATAATTATAATTGGTCGAATGAAACTCATCAAAGTAATGCTTTAAATCTTTGCGCAGGCGAATATGATTTAGTAATGCGTGATGCAAATAATTGTGAAATTGCTGAGAATTTTACGATTATTAACGAAGGTTATGTTCCTAATCTTGATGTAAGTGCTAGTGCTTATGAAATATTTGAAGGCGAACAAGTTGCTTTATTGGCTTTCTCAACGCAAAATGGTACGTATCAATGGAATAACTCCTCTGTTTTAAGTGATGATAATATACCAAATCCAATTGCTACACCTTTAGATACTATAACATTTGAAGTCGTTTTTAGAGATGAAAATGGATGCACAAACTCAGATACAGTTTACATAAAAGTAAAAGAGGTAATTTGTGGAGATCCTTATGTTTTTGTCCCAAATGCATTTACTCCAAACTTTGATGGAAATAACGACTATTTCAAACCTTACTACCCATTGACTCTTGTTACTGAAGTTTATTTTGCAATCTATGACCGCTGGGGAGGTATTATTTATGAAACTACCGATATTGATGCTCAAGGTTGGGATGGAACTTTTAAGGGTGAAAAAATTTCTACCGACGTATATGTTTATATGCTACGTGCAAAATGTATAAATGGCGAAGAGTACACTCATCAAGGCAATGTAACCTTATTAAGATAGTTAATTGGTTAAACAGTTATGTAATTTTGGTGTTAAGTGGATAATGAAATGTTTTACCACATTTTCTATCTGTTGTGATTAAAACAACTAATATTCCAATAAGCTAATTAACTGTGAACTGTTGACCTGATAACAGTTTTGATTAATTCATAAAAAACACTATTTTTGCACACTTATTTTTTAACAGATTATTTAACTATGGAATTAGCTGCAAAATACGAATCCGGCGCAATAGAGAAGAAATGGTATCAGTATTGGCTTGATAAAAATTATTTTCATTCGGAACCCGATAATAGAGAGCCTTATGTAAATGTTATTCCTCCGCCAAATGTAACCGGAGTTCTGCACATGGGACACATGTTGAATAATACTATTCAGGATGTATTAGTTCGCCGTGCACGTATGCTAGGAAAGAATGCAGTTTGGGTTCCAGGAACTGATCATGCGTCTATTGCTACCGAAGCTAGGGTTGTTGCTAAACTAAAAGCTGAAGGAATTGATAAAAGTTCACTTACTAGAGATGAATTTTTAAAACATGCTTGGGTTTGGAAAGAAAAACATGGTGGAATTATCCTCGACCAGTTAAAAAAATTGGGTGCATCATGCGATTGGGACAGAACTTGTTTTACTATGGATGAAATACGTTCAG
Organism: Bacteroidales bacterium; assembly: GCA_038319215.1. Taxonomy (GTDB): domain Bacteria; phylum Bacteroidota; class Bacteroidia; order Bacteroidales; family ML635J-15; genus Bact-19. The sequence continues at coordinate 12,541 of JBBQCZ010000068.1, forward strand.
ATTCTGTTATTCGTGTTTTCGTTGACTTGTTTGATAAAGGACTGATATATCGTGGTGTACGAATGGTTAACTGGGATCCGGAAGCAAAAACTGCCGTTTCGGACGAAGAAGTAATTTACACTGAAGAAAATTCAAAACTTTATTATGTAAAATATAAAATCGAAGGTGAAGATAATTTTGTAATTATTGCAACTACTCGCCCCGAGACTATTTTGGGAGATACTGCTGTTTGTGTTAATCCCAATGATCCTCGTTTTACTCATCTTAAAGGCAAAAGCGTAATTGTGCCTATGGTAAATCGTGTTGTTCCGATTATTTTTGACGAATATGTTGATATGGAGTTTGGAACTGGCTGTTTGAAAATTACTCCAGCTCACGATGTTAATGATTACGAAATTGGAAACAAACATAATCTGCAAAGTATCGATATTTTTAACGATAATGGAACTTTAAGCGAAGCTGCTCAGCTATTTGTTGGTGTTGACCGATTTAAAGCACGTGATTTATCTGTTGCGGAGCTAAAAAACTTAGATTTGATCGACAAAATTGAAGATTATAACAATAAAATTGGTCGTTCGGAGCGTACAAGTTCTATTATTGAACCAAAACTCTCTATGCAATGGTTTCTAAAAATGGAAAATCTTGCTAAACCTGCTATCGCTGCAGTTGAGAATGGTGATGTAAATATTATCCCAGCAAAATACAAAAATACTTACAGCCATTGGATGGAAAACGTAAGAGATTGGTGTATTAGTCGCCAGTTGTGGTGGGGGCATCGCATACCGGCGTATTATCTTCCTAATTCAAACGAATATGTTGTTGCTGAATCTGCCGAAAAAGCCCTTGAAATTGCAAAACAAAAAACTGGCAACAATTCATTGACAATCAATGATTTACGTCAGGAAGATGATGTTTTGGATACTTGGTTCTCATCATGGTTATGGCCTGTTGCGGTTTTTGATGGAATTATGAATCCGGAAAATCCCGATTTTAAATATTACTATCCAACAAATGATTTGGTTACAGCGCCTGAGATTTTATTTTTCTGGGTTGCACGTATGATAATTGCAGGTTACGAATATGCAGGTGTAAAACCATTTTCAAATGTTTATCTTCATGGTATTGTTCGTGATAAACAAAGACGTAAAATGTCTAAATCTCTTGGCAATTCACCTGATCCTTTAGATTTAATCGACAAATACGGTGCAGATGGTGTTAGGGTAGGAATGTTGTTCTGTGCACCTGCAGGTGGCGACTTACTTTACGACGATTCATTGCCGGAGCAAGGACGAAATTTTGCAAATAAAATATGGAATGCTTTCAGATTGGTTAATAATTGGGAAGTAGATGCGTCTATACCTCAACCAGAACACTCAAAAGCTGCAATCGCTTGGCTTGACATAAAACTTAATGATGTAATTTCTCAGCTAAATCAGCAATTTGATACTTTTCGTTTATCCGAAGCTTTGATGACCGTTTATAAACTATTCTGGGATGATTTTTCTGCTTGGTATCTCGAAATTATCAAACCTGAATATCAAAAACCAATTGACAAAGCTACCTACGACCAGACTTTAGAGTTTTTCAAAAAAATATCATTGCTGATTTCTCCATTTATGCCATTTATAACAGAAGAATTATGGCAATTCCTTAAAAATGACAAAGATGTTGAATCAATTGTAATTGCAAAATGGCCTGAGGCAGTTAAAACTGAAAATTCAATTTTGGCAGCTTTTGAAGATGCAATGCAGGTTGTAACGAATATAAGAACTGTTCGTCAAGAAAAAAATATTCCACAGCGCGACAAGCTAAGCATGGATGTAATTATACATGGAAATTATGATAGATATTTTGATTCAGTAATTAAAAAACTTTGCAATCTCGAAGATTTGAGATTTATTGAAAACAAACCTGAGTTGTCAGCAGGATTTATCGTTAAAGCTCACGAATATTTTATTCCACTAGGGAATTTAATTAATAAGGAAGAAGAAACTAAAAAGCTTCAGGAAGAACTTAAATACACAGAAGGATTTTTAAAATCTGTTGGTGGAAAATTAAGTAACGAGAAGTTTGTAAATAATGCACCGCCAGCTGTTATAGAAATAGAACGCAAGAAAATGGCTGATGCCGAAGCAAAAATCGCTATTTTAAAGCAACAGATAGAAGGCTTGAAATAGACTAAGAAAACACTCTTGAAAATCCTGCTATTTTAGTGGGATTTTTTTTTCAGCTAAGTTTTGGGGATTGCTTCACCTCTTGGGAGGTTCGCAATGACCAGCCTCGTCTAAAACGACGATGGTCATTGCGAGCAGCTCCGCTGCGAAGCAATCCCCAAAACTTAAAGCAATCTTAAACTGCAGATATTCTATTTACGAATTTCTTTATAAGCTTTTTCTATTGTTAATGCAATTTGCTCATGTAATGCATCTTCATCTGTATCGCCATTAAAGGAAACCATTTTTTCTTGTTGTCGATAAAAGTCAGCAATTTTGCAAGTGCGTTGTTCAAAAACTTCGAGACGATGAATTATTGTTTCGGGATCCATATCGTAAGTTCTTGCCCTACTAGTTTTAGAACGAGCAGTAAGTCGTTTTAATGATTGCAAAGTTGTAGTATTTATCTCTATTACTAGCGAAACTGATGTGTCTAATTTCTTTAATAATCCGCCAAGAATGTATGCTTGAACCAAAGTAGATGGAAAGCCTTTAAAAATAAAGCCTTTTACATTTTTGTGCTCAGATATTTTTCGTTCAATCAATCTAATAGCGATATCATCAGGAACAATGTCACCAGTTTCTAAATATGGTTGAGCAATTTTTCCTAGTTCAGTTTGATCCGCAATTTCTTTACGAATCATCTCACCAGTAGAAACATACAACATATTAAATCTTTGAGCAATACGTTTTGCTTGTGTGCCTTTTCCTGCACCTGGAGGTCCAAAGAATACAACGTTGAGCAAGGTTTGCGACAAAATATCTTCAATTTTATCCGTTAACCGCTCAAAAACATCATCTATAATTCCAATACCATCAATTGGGAAATAATTACCTTGTTGGTCGTAAAAGTCAATAACTGGAACAGTTTTGTTGTCGTACTCACGTAAACGATTTTCGATTATGTCTTGTTTGTCATCAGCACGACTTTCTTTTTCCGCCCTCAAAATCATTCTGTTAATCAATTCAGGTTTTGGCACCTCTAGGCTTAATAAACATGATAATTTTGTGTTCATTTTCAACAATAATCCGTCAAGAATATACGCCTGTGCATAAGTTCGAGGAAAACCATCGAAAAGAATACCGTTACTGTCCGAATTCATGGTAATACTATTCTCAATAATCTGAACAATTGTCTCGTCGCAAACTAATCCACCTTGCTCAATTACAGTTTTTGCCTGCATACCTAATGGCGTTCCTTCGGTAATTTCGCGTCTTAAAATATCACCTGTAGAGATGTAAGTTAGATTGTATTTTTCAGCAAGTTTCTTCGCCTGTGTACCTTTCCCCGCTCCGGGAGGTCCGAATAATGCAATATTTAACATAACTAGTCGCTTATTTTATAAATATGTTTTAAATTTCTTCCGAATCCATCGTAATCCAATCCATAACCTACAATAAAGTCATTTGGAATGTCAAAGCAATAATAATCTATTGGATAACAATTATTATATGCATTTGGTTTATAAAGTAAGGTGGAAATTAATATCTTTTCAGGTTCAAAACCTTTTAATTGCTTAACGATGTTTTCCATTGTTATCCCAGTATCAATAATGTCTTCAAGTATTACAACAGTTCTGCCAGAAAGATTTTCATTTAAGCCTATTAATTGTTTAATGTTTCCTGAAGATGAAGTTCCTTGATACGATGCTAGTTTTAAAAACGAAATACTACAATCAATGCTAAGATTTTTAAATAATTCAGCAGCAAACATAAATGAACCATTTAAGATACCCAAAAATATCGGTTCTTTTCCAGCTAAGTCGGCATTCATCTTATCTGCCATAGTCTTAATACTTAATTCTATCTCTGTTTGATCAAGATATAATTTGAAATATTTGTCGTGAAGTTTTATTTTTTCCATAGAATTAGTTTTAAGAAGTACTTTGGCAATTTATTAATATTTTAGTTTTTTTCATCGTCGTAAAAATAACTAATAATTCAATAGTTTTAGTTAAAACTAAAAAAACTATTTCATAAATTAACCGTTCTTGCTTCAAGTTTTTAAATTATTATTAATTTACAATTACTTAGAATTCATCGAGTATTTATAGTCCAAAAACAAAAATTTCAACAATAGTTCTCTCTAAGTACTTTAGGCACTTTAGGCACTCTAGGCACTCTAGGCACTTTTTTTTTAATAATAAATCAATAATAATCTAAAAATAAAGACAAAAATAGAAATTACTTGTGTATTTTTACCATGTTAATTTATTAAACATAAAAATTATGAAACCGATTGTAAGTATTATAATGGGATCGGCCTCAGATTATAAAGTGATGGAGAAGGCTGCTTTACAGTTAAATGAGTTTAAAATTCCTTTTGAAATCAATGCGTTATCTGCTCATCGTACACCTGCTGAAGTTGAAAGTTTTGCAAAAAATGCAGCAGAACGAGGAATAAAAGTTATTATTGCAGGAGCCGGTATGGCTGCGCATTTATGTGGCGTAATTGCTGCAATGACAACTGTTCCAGTTATCGGTGTTCCTATTAATGCAAGTCTCGAAGGTATGGATGCTCTTTTGGCAATTGTTCAAATGCCTCCTGGAATTCCAGTTGCTACAGTCGCAATAAATGGAGCTCAAAACGCTGCAATTCTTGCAGCACAAATGATAGCAACAGGAGATTCTGAGATGGCTCAAAAACTTGTTGATTTTAAAGTATCTTTGAAAAATAAAATTGTTTCAGCAAATAAAGAGCTAGAGGAATTTAAATATGATTATCGGGTTTTATAACTAAATTTATAAAATGAAGAATTTTTTTACTTTATTATTATTCATAAGTGTCGGAATAGCGCTGTCGGCACAAACAACAACTAGTGTTGGTGGTGCTAGAGCCGCTGGAATGGCAAATGCTGGCATTACAAATACAGATGTTTGGGCTGTTTTTAACAATCCTGCCGCTTACAGTTGGCTGAATAATAAAACCGCTGGACTGTATTACGAGAACAGATTTTTAATGAAAGAAACTGGTTATGGGGCCTTAGCTTTTTCATCTCCATTGATGGGTGGAAATATTGGTTTTGGATATTCACATTTTGGATACAGTCTTTTTCAATCGGATAAATTTGCACTTGGATTCTCCCAGCAATTATTTAAAAATTTTGCTCTTGGTCTGCAAGTAAATTATTTCTCTGTTCGACAAGCAGATTATTACGGGAATTTAAATTCTCTTACATTTGAAGCAGGAGTAATGTCGAAACCAAATGACAAATTATCGGTTGGAGTATATGTCTTTAATCCTATAAACCTTTCGTACTTTGAAGATACTGATTTGAAAATGCCAGTGGCTTTAAGATTAGGATTTTCATACCTCTTTAGCAAAAGCCTTCTGTTATCTGTTGAAACTGGAAAAGCAATTAATGGATATACTCCTGTATTTAGGTCAGGTATTGAATATAGTATTAATGAACAATTTGCTGTAAGAACTGGTGTGGCTATGTCTCCAATAGAATATTCTTTTGGATTAGGCTATAAAAATAATTTTCAAAAAAATAAAATAGGGTTTGATTTAGCATATTCTTACCATGAAGTGCTTGGCTCAACTCCAAAATTATCAATTAATTATGAGTTTTAAAACTCTCGCCATTTGTATTCTAATGTTGGTTGTTCCAACAGCTTTTCTCTATTCACAAGAGGAGACAATATCTTCTCTCGATGAACTAGTTGAGGAGATCGCATCGTCGAGTGATGTTGAATTAGATTATACTACTTTATTTCAGTCTCTGGAAAATTTATACTACAATCCTTTGGATTTAAATTCTGCAACAGAAGAAGACTTTAACGAGCTTTTGTTTTTAACTGAATTTCAAGTGTACTCTTTAATTAAATACAGAAAGAAATTTGGAAATTATAATACTCTTTATGAATTGCAATATGTAGATGGTATTGACTTGTTAACACTAAAAAGAATTTTGCCATTTGTTACAATATCTGATAAAAATGAAACTCCAAAAACGGATTTGTCAAAAGCCTTTACCTATGGGAGGAATACAGTTTTACTAAGATATCAAACAATGTTACAAGAAAAAGCTGGCTATATCGAAATCCCAGATAGTGTGCTAGCTCTAAATCCTGATAAATCTAGATACTTAGGCAGCCCATATAAATTATACGCTAGATATAACTATCAGTATAAAGATAAATTATATTATGGTATTACTGCTGAAAAGGACGATGGAGAACAGTTTTTTAATGGTGCTCAGAAGTATGGTTTTGATTATTATTCTGGACATTTTCAAATTAATAATCTTGGAATTGTGAAAAAGATTATTGTTGGAGATTATATTGCTCAATTTGGTCAAGGACTTACAATGTGGTCTGGCTTGGGTTATGGCAAAACATCTTCATCAACAAATATTATTAAAAAAGCTAGAGGTGTAAATAAATATAGCTCGGTTAATGAATCGGCTTTTTTAAGAGGGCAGGCTGTTAGCTTACAATATAATAAATTCACTTTTACAGAATTTGTCTCATATAAATCTCTAGACGGCAGCGTTGATACTGTCGCAATTTCTGATTTTGGTGATGAAGAGCAATATGTGTCTTCTTTTTTAGAGTCTGGATATCATAGAACTCCATC
>JBBQCZ010000069.1:0-19270 GCA_038319215.1 Bacteroidales bacterium
CAGGATATAACGTTGCTATAATTAATGTAGACCAGCTTTACGATCAATATGCTTATGGAATATGTAAACATCCGGTTTCAATTCGAAATTATTGTCAAGAATTGTATTCTCTTTCATCACGACCAAGAATTCTGTTTTTAATTGGAAAATCCATACATAATCGATTGATAAGAAACTCGCCTGTAATTTATGCCGAATGTTTAGTGCCATCTGCCGGAAATCCATCGAGCGATATTTTAATAACCGCAGGACTTGGCGAAACAATCTACGAACCTTTGTTTGGAACTGGTCGTTTAAGTGCTTCAACAGGAGATAATGTTTTAAATTATCTCGACAAAGTTATGGAGTACGAGTCTAATTCTACTGAAGAATGGATGAAAACAGTTGTACACTTTGGAGGCGGATCAACAGCCTCTGAGCAAAGTACATTTGCTAGTTTTCTGAATAACTACAAAACAATAATTGAGGATACTTTATTTGGTGGACGAGTAAGTACTTTTTTGAAAAATTCCTCCGAGCCTATTCAAATTACACAATCCGACTCAATTCGTTCGCTAATAAATGGCGGAGCTTCATTATTAACTTTTTTCGGACATGCATCAGCTTCAGGGTTTGACCAAGATATAGATTATCCAGAAAATTATAATAATACCGGAAAATATCCTTTTATTCTCGCAAATTCATGCTTCTCTGGAGATATTCACCAGCGATATCAATCAAGTGTTAGTGAGAAATGGGTAAATTCTCTTAATAAAGGTTCAATTGGCTTTCTCGCTTCAGTGGGTAGTGGTATTGCAACATATTTAAATATTTATTCATTAGAACTTTACAAAAACATATCATATAAAACTTATGGGCAGCCACTTTCTTTACAAATGGTTAATACCATAAAATATATTGAAACCTTATTCCCCAATAATCCATATTTGGAAATGACTTGTCACGAGTTTACCCTACATGGTGATCCTGGAGTAGTAATAAATAATCACGAGAAACCCGATCTTACAATAAAACCTTCTTTGGTTAGCTTTTATCCTAACGACATCACAACACTAATTGATAGCTTTGATATTAGAATCGTAATTAAAAACATTGGTCGAGCTACTAGCGACACTTTTTTGGTGAATGTTTCGAGAATATTACCAGACGGAACTGCCATCGAATATAGTATTCCCGTTTATGGCTGTAATTATTCAGATACAGTTTTTCTTAAGCTGCCTGTAAATAGACTAAATGGACCAGGTTTAAATTCTATTTCTATTTTTGTTGACGCAGCAGCTCAAATTGATGAACTTAATGAAAGCAATAATCAGGTGGTACTGTCATTTTTAATTAAAACAGGCGACTTGTTTCCAATTTATCCATACAAGTATGCGATTTATCCCTTAAAAAATGTTAGTCTAATTGCTTCTACTGGAGATCCTTTTCTGGAAATGGCAGCATATAAATTTCAAATTGACACTACAGACTTGTTTAATAGTCCATTGTTAAATCAAACGACTGTATATAGTGATGGTGGTATAGTTTCGTGGGACGTTCCATTCGATTTAACAGAAAACAGAGTTTATTTTTGGCGAATTGCTCTCGATCACAATATTGTCGATAGTATCATCTGGAAAGAATCTTCATTTATTTATATCGAAGGGGAAGAAGGATGGTCGCAGGCTCACTTTTTTCAACTTAAGGAAGACAAATTTAATTTTATTGTTTACGATAGACCAAGTCGCAAGTTAAATTACGTAGATTATCCAAAGGAGTTGAATTGTCACAATACAGGATATTATTGGGCAGACGCTTATACTGCCGTAAACTGGTCTTTAGATGGCGCTTTCGACAATGGAGTGGGAGCTTCTGGAAACTGTGGAACTGCCGCAGCAATGTTGGTTGTGGTTATTGATCCTGAAACAATTCTTGCATGGCCGTCAGATATACAGAATTTTGGACATAGAAATTATCCTCGGTGCTTTTCTAGTGTCAATGCAAATTATTTCTTTTCTTTTAGCACCGATGCTGTTAGTCTTGACTCAATGAATTCTTTAATCAATAATGTGCCCGATGGCTACTATATTCTTGCTTACTCTTGGGGAAACGGAAATTTTTCTAATTGGCCAGCAAATCTTAAAACAACTTTCAATACTTTAGGTGCTATAAATCTAAGCAGTGTTGCCAACGGAAATCCATATATTTTCTTTACAAAAAAAGGAATTTTATCTACTACTCAGGAAACGTTTGGTAGTTCCCCTGCTGACGTAATTGATTTAAATATTGATCTGTACAGAGATTTTGATAATGGAACGGTAAATAGTGTTATTGTTGGGCCTTCTCAAACATGGCAATCTTTAAATTGGGAGCAAGTTGCTCAAGAAAACCCATCAGACGATGAAGTTAGACTGAGAGTTTTTGGCATAAATAATATGGGGGCAGAGGTCCAAGTTATGGACGACATTCTACCAAATAATTACGAAATAATTGGACTCCAAGATTCGATTGATTATAATCTCTATCCAAATGTAAAACTTGAATTTTATTCTAAAGACATAACCGATAAAACACCTGCACAGCTTGTTAAATGGCAACTTAGATTTATCGGCGTCCCAGAAACTGCAATAGATCCAAAATCAGGATACTACTTTTGCTGCGACACCGTAGAACAAGGAGATGAAATAAAATTTGCTGTTGCTACAAAAAATATCAGCAGTTTTGATATGGATAGCTTAGTGGTTAAATTCTGGATTCAAAATAATAATAATGAGATTACAATTATTGACGAGCGTAAGCTAAAAGTTCATCCTGCAGGTGATATTATAATAGACACAATTGTTTATTCTACTCTAAATTTGTCTGGGCTAAATAGTATTTGGATAGAGTATAATCCCATTAATCCTATTTCGGGCTCTTATTTCCAGAACGAACAGTATCATTTTAACAATATTGCCGTTAAGTATTTCTATGTCCAGAGTGATATCACAAATCCATTACTTGACGTTAGTTTTGATGGCAGGTACATAATGAATGGTGAAATGGTATCTGCAAAACCAGAAATTCAAATAAAGCTAAAAGACGAAAATCTATTTCTTGCCTTAAACGACACATCTGTTTTTAGAATATACCTCACCGAATTGCTTACAGGGGCAGAACGAAGGGTTTATTTTGGAGACCAATTTAATCCATTGGAAACAATTGAATGGATTCCTGCTAGTTTGCCAGAAAATTCATGTAAAATTATTTATAATCCTATTTTTACAACTGACGGAACCTACAGACTAAGGGTTCAGGCAAAAGATATGTCCGAAAATGAATCTGGCGAAAACGACTATGTTGTTGATTTTGAGGTTGTTACTAAATCGTCAATTACCAGATTGCTTAATTATCCAAATCCATTTTCAACAAGTACTAGATTTGTATTTGAACTAACCGGAAGCGAAATCCCTGATCAAATGCAAATCGAAATCTTTACGATTACTGGCAAATTGGTTAGAACAATTTTTATGGATGAGCTTGGTCCTGTTAGAATAGGTAAAAATATTACTGAATTTGCTTGGGATGGTAAAGATATGTATGGTGACCAACTCGCTAATGGGGTTTATTTTTACCAAGTTAGAGCAGAGATTAATGGTAAAGATATCGATCTTCGAACAACCGAAGCAGACAAGTACTTTAAAAAGGAAATCGGTAAAATGTATTTGTTGAGATAGATTATTTGTTTAAAAATCGCCCCATAAGAGTTAAAAACTACACATTTTTTATTTCAAAGAGTGCGAATAAGTAATAATTTTTCTACTGAGAATTTGGGTTAAACTATCAAAATTAATATGTAAATTTGCCAATTAAATTATTCTGAAAACATATTTTAAGAATAACTCTATTAAACAAAACAAAGTTCCACTTCCCCGTAGGGGATTAACACTATAAAAAAATGAAACGATGCTCGATTGTAACTATTCTTTTTATTTCCGCATTCTTTTTCTCTTGCTCTATCCAGCAATTAAACATAGGAAATCCGGAAGGAATAGAAGTCGAAGAACTAAGCATGAAAGCCGTTAAGCTAAAGATAATGGTTCCGATTGAAAACCCTAACAATTTCTCATTTACACTTAAAGGTGTGAATTTAGACTTGATTGTTAACGATAAAAATGTTGGGAAAGTACAAAAAATGGATAAGTTAAGAATTCCTGCTAACTCGAAACAAACGTATCCAGTTACATTTGAACTAACAACAAAAGATGCCTTATCGAATATTTTATATTTAGTTGGAGAATTACAAAAGCGTAAACCTAAGCTGGAAATAATTGGTACAATTACTGTATCAAAACTTGGAATCCCCAAAAGAATAAAAGTCGAAAATGAACAAAATTTTGAAGGGTTTTAAAAAAATAAGTATTTTTACACAAAATTATTACCATGAAAAGATTATTATTCATTACTAGTATATTGTTTTATTTTACTCTTACAGCAAGTTCGCAGAATATCACACCAGAAGAAGTGAAATATTTTGACAAGTCGCATTATGCTGGAAAAATTACAATTACACAAGATCCTGCTATCGAAAATTTTATAGAGACACATGTCGGACTTAATAAAAAACGTCGTGGTTTTTACGGCTATAGAGTTAAGATATATGCACAGAATCATCAAAATGCAAGGTCTGAAGCCAATTCAATAAAAATAGGATTTGGCGAAGATCATCAACAAGCTTACGTCTCTTATGTAGAGCCAAACTTTGAAGTATACGCTGGAGACTACCTAAACAGGTTTGAAGCTGTAGCTTTATATCAAAAGATTAGGTCAAAATATCCCGAAGCATATATAATTAGAACGGTTATTTCATACCCACGACACGATTAAACTTCAAACCATGGTTGACAATAAAATTGTACAACTTGAGGAATCTGCAAAAAAAATCAGAGAATGCATACTTACATCATTATGTGAAGCCGGATCGGGACATCTAGGAGGCTCACTTGGTTTGGCAGATGTCTTTGCAGTTTTATATATGGAGGTAATGAACCATGATTCACAAAATCCAGAATTGAAAAGTAGAGATAAGCTCGTTTTGTCAATCGGGCATGTTGCGCCAGTTCTTTATTCAAGCCTTGCTATTTCCGGTTATTTTCCTATTGACGAATTGTTGTCGTTGAGAAAAATAAATTCTAGACTACAAGGACATCCGTCTCTAAAAGCAGGAATTCCCGGACTTGAAACTTCCTCTGGTTCGCTCGGGCAAGGCTTGTCGATAGCAGTTGGAATGGCCTTGGCAGACAAATGCGACAATAAAGAACGTAAGATATTTTGCATTTGTGGAGACGGCGAGTTGCAAGAAGGCCAAATATGGGAAGCTGCAATGAGTGCTTCACATCACAATTTGAACGTAATAACTGTTATTGTTGATCGTAACAATTTGCAGATTGATGGTAAAACTTCTGATGTAATGGAAATAAACCCATTGCGAGATAAGTGGCTTGCATTTGGTTGGAATGTTTTAGAATGCGATGGAAATAATATTGATGATTTACTCTTTGTTTTTGAGAATTGCAGCAAAACAAAACCTAATGTAATAATTGCAAATACTGTTATGGGAAAAGGGGTTCCCGAAATTGAAGGCGATTACAGATGGCATGGCAAAGCACCAAATAAAGAACAGTGTAATAGATTTATTGAACAATTATATATTTAGTATTAAATAAAATCAAAGACTATGAAAAACTATAGAATTTTCTTCGTTCTAATACTTTTTTCCACAATACTTTCTGCACAAGATGTTGAGAAATCAGATAATCCAAACAATAGCTATCCAAAAGAATGGAAATTAATTATAAAAAATGGTTATTATGGTTTTATTGGCTTAGATGGTAAAGAAATTGTAAAACCAAAGTATAGCAGAATTGATTCTTTTGGTGAATATCAGTCAGGCTGGGCTAAAGTAATGAAAAACGGATATTATGGCTTTATTGATCTAAATGGAATTGAAGTTATTAAACCTGAATTCGATCTAATTGAGCCTTTCGGAATATATGAGACCGATTGGGCTTTGGTAATGAAAGACGGTCTTTTTGGCTTTATTTCCATAGATGGAAAGATTGTTGTAAAGCCTAAATACGAATATATCGAAAACCTTAAGTCTGACTTAAAATTAACCAAGAAGTTGGATCCCGAGGAAACAACAGCAGAGTAAGTTTCGCAAATAAGCTAGGCGAAAAACCTTTTAACTTCGACTTCAAAATCTTTTTCTACCTGTTTTCCATCTCGGGTTTTTGCTAGACCTGCTCGTCCAGTTTCTTTATAATCGATATGTAATCGTTCACCAACTTCGCGCATTGTTAACACAACTTCATCGGGTGAGATAAATGACTTAACACCGCTTAATGCCATAAATGCAGAAGTAATAGCAAGTGAAGAGTAAATCCCGTTTCGTTTTACGCAAGGCACTTCTACCAATCCGGCTACAGGATCACAAATTAAGCCAAGCGAATTTTTTAAGGCCAAAGTAAAAGCTTGAATCATTTGTTGATGGTTTCCACCTTCGAGATAAACCAATGCAGATGCCGCCATTGCAGCTGCGGCTCCAATTTCTGCTTGGCAGCCATAATCTGCACCGGCGGTTGAAACATCTGTGAATAATATCATTCCAAAAAATCCGGCAATCATAAGCGATTCTAGAATCTTTTCCTCAGACACTTGGGCAAGTTCACAAAATGCTGTTAATACTCCAGGTACAATTCCGCAACTTCCTGCTGTTGGACAAGCTATTATTACACCACTTTTTGCATTTAGTTCATTTACTGCTGTTGAATATGCTGCTGCTTTACCATAAATATTATTAAACAAAGAATGTGTTGTCAAATAATCACTCATCAACTTTGCATCGCCACCACTTAATTTTAGAAATGACTTTTCTGTGCTTTTCACGCCGTTGTAAACCGATGATTTCATTATTTGCCAATGAGACAGCATTTTATTGTAAATATCAGCCTCAGAAAGTTTTTGCAAATGAAATTCGGTTTCGCAAATTATTTTTATAAGACTATTTCCCGTTGATTCAAGATATTCGTCCAATTCTTCAAAGGTATTAAAAGGTAAAGAAAGCATTTCAGATGAACTCTCTTCGTTATAAATCTTTTTTATTACAGGTAAATTAGTTTTATTTCCACATGTGATTAAAATCTCGTCCCCGTCAAGATAGCAGTCTGTTTTTCCGGTTATTGCAAAACTTAGTTCCTTGTTAAAAAATCTTATTTCAACATTTCCAGCTCCAATTGAGAATCCTGTAATTAGATAAGACCTCTTGTCGGTTGTAAAAATAATTTCCGCGATATTATTGTTTCGCTGCGACAGATACTTAAGGTCGTCCGCCGGACTAGCTTTTTTGTATCCCACAAAAGAGGCAATTTGAGAATCGAAATTGACACCATTATTTATTAATTTAGCAGGATCTCCGTTTTCTATCATTTCTGGATGATCAGTACCATATCCACATAATCCTCCGCCAAGAGCAGATGGTGTTTTGTGACCCACTCCAGTATCTCGAAAAGAACCAAGAAAAATAATTTCTATTTCCGATATTTTTTCGCCTCGTGAAAGTACTGCTAGAATGATTTGACGAGCAATTTGTCCGATACGATTTGCCCCAGCAGTATGCGAACTAGATGGGCCAACCATCGAAGGTCCTACCATATCGAAAATACTCATCGGCTTTATGGTAGTTTGAATGTACCTTTCAAAATCTTCAGAAAGTGAATTGTATTCACTCTCACCAAAATGGTCGACTGTGTAAATGTCAACTTTATAAAATTTATCTGCTCTTTTAAAAGGCTTTCGTATTTGCCATATTGATATATAACAAAACTCGAGATTATGTTTTTCTAAGGTCTCATAAACATTTGAAAGCAAGGTATTAAAAGCTACATTTATACAACTTAGGGTGAGCCTATTCTCTGTAGGATGATATTCAGTCTTTACTGAAGATACAATTTTGCGATTCTCGTTTAAGAAAATATTTTTGTAACTATCTGAATTAGGTACATCAAAATCTTGTAACCGACCCGATTTTCTGATATCTTTATACACTGCCGAAAGAATAAAATCTTTTTCTTTATTTGCAAATATGCGGTATAATACCAACTTGCTTCTTTTTCCAGTCGAAGCTTTGAGAACGCTTCTCTTTAGCTTCTCGCTACAGTTTCTGTGAACGTAAAAATCCTCAATATCTCCTTTTAAGTTATATACCTTCTCCTTATTTTCAGGTTTAATAATTTTATCAATTAAATGGTAATGTGATTCAAAATCATCCTCATCCATCAAATCGAAATACTGAGAAGGTAAAACAGATGTGAGAAAATCTAAGCGCGACTTTTCCATAATAAATTGAAAATTTTTGCTAAGATAAAGAATAAGATTCTTAATTGAAACAAAAAATGCTTATTGAGATAATTCAATAAGGATTATTCTACAGAAATGCTTTGAACTTCCAATTACCTGAGCTTTTCACTAAGATACCAATTATTGGTATAGGGCGCAAATGTTTTTTTTTCGGTTGCGGCTAACTATAATACCTTTATCACAATCCCATACAATATTACTCAAAAATAACATAGAGTATAAATATTTCCTACATATTTTTGACTTTTTTATTATAGTTTGAAAAGTTATTGTGTTCTAAACCACAGCCAATAACTAGCACCCGTTGATAAGGTGCTCCAACAATATTTTTATTCCAATTCCAATTAGAAATAAGCCACCAATAATCTCAACTGAAAATCTTTTTAGTTTGCGACTGATAAAATCGCCACTGAACAATCCAAAATATGAAAAAATGAAAGTAACTACAAAAATTATAAGCGATGTAACCCATATATTTAAGCCTGCAAAAGACAAACTTACTCCTACAACTGCGGCATCAATACTAGTTGCGATTCCTAATCCTGTTACAACAAAGAAATTATTCATGTTAATTTCGGGTTTCTGTTCCGAATCTTTGTGTTTAATTCCTTCGTAAAGCATCTTGCCACCAATAATTAACAAAAGTCCAAATGCTATCCAGTGGTCATAGGCCTGAAAGTAATTAGTAAGTTCCGCACCTGCCGCCCAACCAGCAATTGTGCAAACTGCCTGAATAAAACCCAAAGTAAACGAAAATCGTAAAAAAACAAATGTGCTTTTCTTCTTACAAGTTGCAGCAGCTGCCATCGAAACAGTTAAACTATCCATCGACAAGCCTATTGCAATTAAAAAAATTGAAAGTAATTCCATTATCATATATTTCGAAAACAAAAATATTAAAGTTTAACGAAAAACTTGTCCCTATTTAAGAAAATTGTGAAATGAGTTTATTATGTGCAATATTTCTATCCTCAGCCAAATCATATTATTACTTACAACTTTTGGCTGAAGATAGCTTTTATTCATCTTTTTTAAATAGACTATTCATTGTAACTTGATTGGCTATAACGACTTCACTATGATTGTTTTGTTTAATGGCAAATCAAATCCGCAGACATTTGGATGTTGGTGTGCGGAATTGTTCTGCACAACTTGTCCCGGTTTCCTTGGGAAACGTTTACAGACGACTTTCCACATTATCACATAGGTGTTGTTACAAACTGGTGTTTTTTATCGCTATGCTAAAAATCTATCAAGTGTGACAGTTTTTCGTCTGTATAGGAAAACTCTTTGGTTGGTTTGATTGTGTGTTAGCTTTTTTTGAGCGACCAACCAATGTGTTTGATTATGATAATTTAGTTTTCAATAAAACACCTTTTTCAGTTAACCTGTATTTTTGTTTGCTACTATTTGGTTTATCTGGAATTGTTAATTCAATCAAATCTTCATCTATGGCAGATTGGAGATAGTTTTTTCTGAAATTATCTCTGTTAACCAAATTTAATTTGTCTTGTAATTCTTGACGTGTATGCTCTCCTGTAAAGACTTTTATCAATTCTTCAACTTGCATGGTGACTTGCATGGTGACTTGCATGGCGACTTGCATGGTGACTTGCGGAGAAATTATTTCTGAAGCAGGAAAAGTCATTCGGATAAAATTCTCTGAAAACTTAAAACAATCTTTGCTATAAGCTTGTAGAATACGTGGAACTCCTGAACCTAATTGTTCAACCATTCCTAGATCTTTATAAACACGCATCAATTCCTTGTTCCGTGGTAATGACAAGCCATCGAAAAAATCTTCTTGTAACATTCCTTCAAACAAACCACCATAATTAGTTATTTCTAGTCTGTCAGAAAATATTTCAAACTTTGGAGGAATTTCACGAGTGTAGTCATTGTGTATGATCGCATTTATTATAGCTTCTCTCAACGCAACTGCATTCCAGAGTCTTTTGTCAATACGTTCTTTAGAAGTGATTTTTGAAAAAGTTTTATTCTCTAGTTCAAGCTTATCAATAACTCTTTTAGTTGCTTTAATTAATGAGCAATAACCATATTCATTATTTTCAATTAAATCGACTCTGTCTGTGCCTGAATATTTAGCGACTTTTATAGATGTGCCATTTTCATCCGCTAATAAATATGCTACGTAATTTAATTTTCCATCTTCTGTTAAAAGTTCCAGATTTTGCTTAAACCTATTCGTGAAGGTAAGTCCATTCTCTTCATAATAAATTTTAAGTTGCTCAAAAGTTAATTCCTGACGATGTGATTTTATTTTTCCTATTGAATTTCGTGTTCGGGAAGCAAACAGTTTATCAATCATTGTCTGTGGCATTGGCTCTGATGATGTCCCTATTCTGATAAAACAGGCTTTTTCAGTCATCCCGTATTTCTTTTTGAAATAAGGTTTTTCTGTCCCACCAGCAACAATAATTTTGATTAGTTCTTTGCCTTCTTTGTTTTCAGCAACAACATCGAACAATCCCATTGCCGATGGTGCTATGTTATTTTTGATACGGTCTTTTATTTTAAGCATATCACCGTCAATATCAGATACACCTATTGCTTTTCCAAGTTTGTCAATGCCAATGTAAATTATGCCACCTTCGTGGTAATTAAGAAATGCTATGACTTCTTTCTCGATATCTACATCATTATTGAGTTCCCGTTTGTATTCTATACGATTAGTTTCCGACATATTTGCTTGAATCTATTTTCTAATTTTTTATCGATGTTTTATCTAACATCAAAAGTAATAAAATAGCACGTGAGTGTCGGCAAAAAAACAGCTTTTTTGCAAACTTTGGTTGTGTTATTGGCTTGTGTGGTTTGAAAATGTGCTGTTTTGTGTCTTGTCTTTCATCTGTTTTAAATAAATATATTGTTCGGATAGCAGTCTCTTAAACTTGTTGCTAACTATAATACATCTATAATAATCCCATACAACATCCCCCAAAAATAACACAAAACATGAATATATCATACATATTTCTGCTTTTTTTATTATAGTTAGCAAAATTTAGCATGTTATTTTCTTTGGAATAAAAACCAAGTGTAAACGAAAATAGTAAAAAAACAAATGCATAAACTTATTTTCGAATTACAACAATCTCCCTTACGACATTCCCATTATCTGTTTGCATAACCAAAATATACTTGGCTTCTGTTAAATCAGAAATATTTATTTCGCAGATGCCTGCTTGATTTGAAGTTTCAAAACAAAGTTTTCCATCTATTGTATAAACGGATATTTTACTGATTGTGCTATTCTCGGAACTAATATAAATTATATCCGAAGCAGGGTTTGGGTAGATGCATATTTCTTGTCCACATATGTCCGTAATGTTTGTGGGATCAATTACAATAATATAGTCTTCGCGAGTTAAAATATCGCTTCCACAAACAGAATTTTGAGCAGTTAGAATTACCGTGTAAACTCCCGCTGCTGTGTACTCGTGCCAAGGTTCGAAATCTATCGCCGTTGCTGCATCACCAAAATCCCACAAATACGATTCTGCATTACTCGAAGAATTATCGAAATAAGCAATTGTGGCAGGCATTTCTAAAGTTGTTAGCAAAGCCGAAAAATCAGCCACTGGATTATGACCATAAGAAATTGTAAGCGATTGACAGTCAGAGTTGCCACAAGCATTTTCCCAGCGTCCAAAATATGTAGTAGTTTCGGTCGGATTTACAGTTAAGTTATTGTCAGAACCAAAAATAGTTTCGCCGCAACTGCCAGTGTACCAATTAAATACATCACCATTCCCACCAGTAAATGACAAGATCGAACTTTCATCATTACAAATTTCGGTTAAACTTGCTGAAATAGACTCGGGCATATCTGGTAATGGATCAACAATTATTGAAACCGTTTGGCAGGCTGAGCTACCACAAGCGTTTTCCCATCGTCCAAAATATATTGTTGATTCAACTGGCGAAACCGAAATATCATTACCATCGCCCACAAACGAATCGCCACAATTCACAGTGTACCATTTAAAAGAAGATCCGCTACCACCAGTAAAACCAAGCTGTACAGAACTAGCTTCGCAAATTTGATTATCATTTGTATAAACAGACATTGGAGCAACTGGAAGAGGATTTACCACAACATTGATAGCCTGACAAGCAGTATTACCACAAGAATTTTCCCAGCGTCCGAAATATGTAGTTGTTCCAACAGGTGATACCGATAAGTTGTTTCCTGTTCCAACAAAAGTATTTCCGCAATCAACACTATACCAGTAAAAATCATCGCCACTGCCACCTGTGTATGACAACACAACAGATTCATTTTCGCAAATTACATTTTCATTTACCGAAACAGATGAAGCCAATTGTGGTAAATCATTTACCGTTATTGTAAGATTTAGACAAGATGAATTTCCACACGAATTTTCCCATCGTCCAAAATAAGTTGTAGTTGTTGCTGGATTTACTGTTAAATTATTAGTCTGACCAATATAGTTTGTGCCACACGCATCGCTATACCACTTAAATGTTGTTCCAGAACCTCCAGAATATGATAATATTGTATTATCGCCCGGACAAATAGAATTTGCAGTTGCAGAAACAGAACTTGGCGCAATAGCTAAAGGATTTACAACTACTGTTATTCCTGCATTTATTGTATCGTTAATAATAGCGCCATAAGCAATAAGCCTAATATTATATGTTCCAGCCGTTAGTACAAAAGATGGAGAAACGTTGGTGCTACTTTCATTTTGAGGTCCAGTAATTGTCCATAAGTAAGCAGTAGCATTTTGCGAAAGATTTATAAAATCAATTTCGTTTCCTTGGCAAACAGTTGTTGTAGATGTTGTAAAATCAGCAATTGTAAGATCCACAGGATCAATGTATAAAATCCCATCACTAGTTGAAACTCCTGATGTTAAATTTACAATATTCTTAGAACGTACAGAGAAAAAATATTCTGTTTCGGAAACTAAACTTAAACCAGTGCGGGTCACAGAAGTCGAAGTCCCATTGCTAGTCCAAGCAACAACATTATTTGCTCCAGCACTTAGACCAATGCAATATTCATAATTTGTAATTGATGAATTAGGCTCAACAGCCATTGACCAATTTGCTGACAACTGATTGCCAACATAAGTTGTATCGATATCACTACCAGGACCATCACTGACCAAATTTATATTTTCTGGCGCTGTCCAATCTATATTTACATCTATTCCACCAATAGTTGAGAAATTCCCTGAAGCATCTGTAACCAGAGTTTTTATTCTACATGCGGGTGTTGTTTGATTAGGATTTTGATACCGCACTTCAGAATTGCTCCCAACAGAAATTAATTTAGATTGGGTTCTACTTTTATAAACTTTAAGATCATCATACTCGGCAATACAATTTCCTGTTCTTAACGATACCGAATTTCCAGCTGTAAGTGGAGAAGGATCTGTCCATGAAGATACTAAAACATCGTTCTGAAAAGCAGAGATAGTTCCAGTTGCTGGATTATACATAACTTTGTAATCATACCAAACATCTTCATTTACAGCAACAACATCGTCGGTATAAATTACAATGCTACTAGGAGAAGTAGCTCTATAAATTTGACATTTGTTTTGATCGGCTCTAAAGTAAATCATGTAAGAATTCCCCCTTTGCTCTAAAGTTGGATCGCTGCAGAAAATATAAAGTCCAGCACGTCTATTGGTTCCTGCACCCGACAATTTCATTTGCCAATGATACAGATAAGTTCCCGAAGCATCTTGCGTTACATCTGCATAAATATTATTGTTAGCTAGCGCTTCGTTCGCCTGCATTAAATGTCCGTTATTTATCGACCAAGTTCCAGAAAGACTTGTCCAGTCAGAGTGAATTGCAGTTCCAAAATTATCATTAAAGAACCCATAACTATCGTTCGCTCTCCATTCTGCTCCGTTCCAATCCAAAACCTGATAAAATCTTTTATCGACCGATTCATTATCAGAATCAGTAAAAGTTGCAGTAAAATCATCCGATTGCCAAGTGCCTGCAGTTACAGATGTCGTTGGAGGAATATTGTCCTGAACGCAATTCCACACTCCTTGAAAACCATTATTTACAGTAGCATTATCTGAGTGAACTTTAATAGTAAGAGCGTTCCCAGTCGAATTTATTAAACCTGGATTGCCAGTTGTATTGCAGAATCTTCCCAAACTTGTTGATAAAACAGTTGGTCCATCAAAAATTTCGACATAATCATAATTACAAACAGATGCACTCCCAGCTTCGATATCAAAAACAGGGAATTCGAGACTCACCTGAGTAGCACCTGTTGGTGCAATCGTAAAAGCATAGTCGCTGCTATTAAAATAAACTTTGTCAGGTCCGCCTAGATCATAGAAAGTGCCAGAACATGGAACCGTACCACAATCTGAAAATTTTTCACGTATAACATTCCACAATTCTGTGTATCCATCATCGTAACCTAGAGCCCAAATTCCAATTCCTCCAATTCCCATCATATTTACAAGATCGTACTTATATCCAAGACTTTCCTCGTCATCGCAAAAACACTGACGCCAGTTTGATGAATAATACACATAATATGGACACTTACTTGCTGTTTCAAATTGTCTGGTTGAATAATTTCCAGATGAATTGTCTCTAATTGTTTTATAAGTTCGAGAGCTTACTACACTCGTTGTTGCTGACGGTACAGTTGAGCTTGATGTATTCCATTCGTGACCGTAATAAGGCAAGCCTAAAATTATTTTTTCTTTACTTGCTCCCTGCGACATATAGTAATTTATAGTTTTAGCAAGGTTGTAATTAAATGTATTGAAAGTGTAAAGTGGAGCAGTAGGACCAGCAATACTACTACCGCTGTAATAATAGTCGTAACCCATAATTGTGTAAAAATCAATGTACGGGTCAATCGCAGCTTCGTCAAAAACATCGCTCCAATCAACAGCATAAGTACAAACGCTGACTTTTGAGCCCGGTATTGCAGCATGCATTTGATTACATAAATCAATCAAAAAGCTGGTAAATTGTGTCTTGTAGGTCGATGAAACTCCTTCAAAATCAATATTTACGCCATTAGCTCCTCTGCTTTGCAATAGACTTATTAAGTTTGTTATTAGAGTTTGCTTAGATGTAGATGAATTTAAAAACGTTCCGTGATTAGAAAATAAAGTTACGCAAAGATTTACTCTAACACCGTTCGCAAGTGCAGTTGTAACTGCTGCAGACGTTGCCCAGCCATGTGTTGAAACAGCATTTCCAGTTGCTGAATTTACCTCATAAGAGAAAAACGACATATCCGACATTAGATCCCAATCATAGTTTGCCTCCAGCCCAGCAGACCAATAAGGATGCCAGCCAAAAACCACCTTATTTAAATTGCAAGCTTTTGATGATTTAACAGATTCTATGGAAGCAGGTTTATTTGTCAACTGATATTCCTCTTCGCTAATACCAAGCGAATTATAATATTCTAGCTCCTGCTGGTGAATAGAATTAAAATTATTTTCTTGCGAAATAGCGACAGAAAACGCACAAATGGTTAAAACTGCAAATAATAATGCTTTCATCTTGTTTAAAATAAGTTGATTTGATTATGCAAATATACAGAATTTTATAGAATAGTATTTGACCTAATTTTTTTGCAAAAAAATAACCATATAAACAACAATTTCCCTTCTATTTTCAATGTGTTTACAAATTATTTATATCTTTGTAATTGAGTTAAACATTAATAATTATGAGGAAAGCTTTACTTTTTACGACATTAGTCGTATCAATTCTATTGTTATCTAACGCAGTATTTTCACAAGGAGTAGCAATTAATAATGACGGAACATCTGCAAATGGTTCAGCAATGTTGGATATAAAATCAACAACAAGTGGCTTGCTGATTCCAAGAATGAACTTAGTACAAAGAAACCTAATTTCAGCCCCAGTCACAGGTTTAATGATTTTTCAAACAGATAATACGCCTGGTTATTACTACTATAGTGGCTCGGTTTGGCAAAGACTTGGCACTGGAAATGTAGAAAGCATGACTTTTAGTTCGCCACTTTCATCGACAGGAGGAAGTACTCCAACTATTTCGATTAGTCAATCAAATTCAACAACCAACGGATATTTGAGTTCAACCGATTGGAACACATTTAACAATAAGTTGGGTACAACTTTAAACAGCGGACGAATTTTCGTAGGAAACGCATCTAATGTTGCTACTGGAGTTGCTATGGCTGGCGATGCTACAATTTCAAATGCTGGATTCTTAACAGTTACAGCAATTCAAGGAAGAGCAGTTTCTAATACTGCTCCGGCAAGTGGAGAAATTCTTAAATGGAATGGAACTAATTGGGCTCCGGCAGCCGACAATAATGCTGGAGGAACTGTTACATCAGTAGCTACAAATAATGGAATCACGGGTGGAACGATAACAACAACGGGTACAATTGGTCTTACTGGTCAGGCTCTAGCTTTGCATAATCTTGCAACAAATGGAATTATTGTTAGAACTGGAGCAGGAGCTGTTGCAGCTAGGACAATTACAGCAGGAAATGGAATTGCAATAACTAATGGAAATGGGGTTAGTGGCAATCCAACAATTGCAGCAAATTTTGGAACAACAGCTACTACTGTGGCAGTAGGAAATCACACACACGACGCATCTCATACCATTACTGGAGAATTTGATAGAGCAAGGGTTAGAAGAATGATTTCTGTTGACACACGCGCAACCAATTCAAATCCTGAAACATACGAACCCGCACTACAAGCTGATTTTAAAACAAATACTACAGATGGACTTGTTGATGGAGGCACATATCATGGTGTAATGTCATATCGACCGTACGGATCAACAACTGATTTCTCTGGTGGTCCAATGTATCAATTAGGATTCACCGCAAATGGAAATTTGTGGCAACGAACATCTACTGACGCAACAACATGGGGTTCGTGGAAAAAACTATTGAATTCTACTGATATCGGAACAATTTCTGGAACGACAAATTATGTTTCAAAATTTACCTCTGCAAACTCGCTAGGCAATTCACAGATTTTTGATAATGGAACAAATGTGGGGATAGGTACAGCTAGTCCTATCGCTCCTTTTCAAATGTACCAAGATAGATATACTCTTTATGGACCAAATTCAACATGGGGGGCATACCTACAAGTTGGTGGAAACGGCAGAGTTACTTCATCTGCTTCTGTTGCCGCTACAAATGGGAATCTGCATTTAGATGCTGCTGATGGAGGAGCTTATGCTACATTTATTAATTATTATAGTCAAAATAACACTTATATAAATGCCCTAGCTGGAAATGTTGGTATTGGTACAGGAGCACCTACTCAGAAGCTTCATATTTCTGGTGGAAATGTACTAAACGATGGGAAATTATACCAAAATACTTCACTTGGGGTAGGATCTGGAGCACACGGTATAAGTTGGTATAATCCAGCATACTTTACATGGTACGATTATATGGCTCCTGCAGGATCAACAAATGCTCCAAGTGCAACAGCTGCACCTAGCGATGCAAGTTCAAATGTCACTTCTTGGGCAAGAAGATTTAATGTAGAAAATGCAGCAGGATATGGGTGGATATTTGAATCGGGCACGAATGCTAGTGGTGCAGCTCCAACGGTTAAGTTTGCCATTAGTTCAAATACGGGAAACTTTCACTCAACCGGAACTGCTTATGTTGATGGAACTGTAAATGCCGGCACTTATGCTGTACTGGGAACAAATATAAATGCAGGATATTATCAGGATGCTACAAACGGCGCCTATCGTGCTATTGTTGGATCTGGAACAACAAATGGATATTATTTTCAAACAAATGCTGGTGGAGCAACAACAATGTATGTTGGCTTGGGAGGAACATATAACGGGAAAGTCGGTATTGGAACCTCTACCCCATCTTATAGCCTTCATGTTCCCTCAGGATATATTGGGACAGACTATATTAATACTACTGATAATGCAGTTGGTTCTGGTGTTACTGGCGTAATGGTAAAAACAGGTGACAATTACCATCGTACAGCAAACGCAGCAGCTCTAGCTACTTTTCTTAATACAACTGGTACTTGGATTCCAAATAACGGAATAGGTGATTGGCAAATTGCATCTTCTTCAACCGGCACCTCTTATAATGTTTCAAGTCTTGAACTTAGAGAATCAAATTTTACTGGAACGGGAGCAGCAACTCCACCAAGATTAGGATTTCATTGGGGTGGTGTAGTAGCTTCTCAAATTGGAATTGAAAGCTCTGGAAGGATTGCCATTTTGAATAATCCTGGAACCAGTTACGAAAACTTAATTGCCAATAATATTTATTCTGCGGGAAACCTTTATGTCGGAACATATGGAGGAATAAACTCAGCACCAACATCTTATGGATCTATTGGACTAATGCAGACCAAAGGTGGTTATTATGGTGTATTATTTGGACAGACAACTTCTAATCCAAATTTAATGTACGATGGATCCGGCAATGGAGGTATTTATTATGAAAATTATGATTGGCTATATTACACTTTAGCGTCCAATAAATACACGGGATTTGGAACAACGTCCCCTACTTATAAGCTTCATGTTGTGGGAGATATTTATGCTGATGGTGGTTGGCTTAGATCTAGTGGCAATAATGGCTGGTATAGTGAAAGCTGGGGTGGTGGATGGAACATGACCGACGCAACATGGATACGCTCATATAATGGTAAAAATGTTTATTGTGATCAAACAACTCAAACTAGATTTTTAAATTGGGGCGATGGAAATACTTATACAAATACAGGTAACTTTTCGGGATATATGGAGGGATGGTCAGTGAGTGACGGACATAGGATTAATCCATTAAATTATGACTACGGGACACTAGGATGGGGATACTTAGGTCAACCAAACCGAGATTGG
>JBBQCZ010000070.1:0-19125 GCA_038319215.1 Bacteroidales bacterium
TGTCCTCTAGTTTTTTTTTCTCCGTGTACTTTGTGGTTTATTTTTTGTTTCACCTCGGCGGATGTGTTTTTTCCTCTGTGTCCTTTAGTTTTTTTTTCTCCGTGTACTTTGTGTTTTCACTCCGTGTCCTTTGTGGTTTATTTTTTTCTCAGTGTCCTCTAGTTTTTTTTTCTCCGTGTACTTTGTGGTTTATTTTTTGTTTCACCTCGGCGGATGTGTTTATTCCTCTGTGTCCTTTAGTTTTTTTTTCTCCGTGTACTTTGTGTTTTCACTCCGTGTCCTTTGTGGTTTATTTTTTACTCAGTGTCCTCTAGTTTTTTTTTCTCCGTGTACTTTGTGGTTTATTTTTTGTTTCACCTCGGCGGATGTGTTTTTTCCTCTGTGTCCTTTATTTTTTTTTTCTTAGTGTTCTCTGTGGCTTATTCTCCGTGTACTTTGTGGTTTCTCTCCGTGTCCTTTGTGGTTTATTTTTTTACAGTGTTTGTTTGTTTGTTTGTTTGTTTGTTTGTTTTTGTGCCTTAATGGTAGTTTTTTCTGTGTGTTTTAACTTCAAACAGAAATTGTAGTACTAGATTGCTTGATTACGTATTTCTACCATTCTAAAAGGGTATTAAAACTAACAAATGCCACAGTCAAATTGCTTTTTTTTGTGCTTTATTAAATTTAGCTAATGTCAACAAAGAGAAATAAGCCAAAAGAATCAATTGAGGTTAGAGAAAGACCGATTAAAAGTATTCTAAAAACAATTACTTGGCGTGTCATTGCATCTGTTACAACTTTTTTCCTTGCATTGTTCTTCTTTCAAGATGATCCACATGCTACTGAGAAAGCAACTGGTGTGGCATCAGCAGAAGCTGTTATTAAAATGGTTTTGTATTTCTTACATGAAAGAGCATGGAATGTAGTTCGTTGGGGAAAGATGCGAGTGTATGTTAGACATTACAATATGATACGTAGAAGAGTGATTCGTAAAATGTTTATTTCTACAACTGCTGTTTCTGATTAAATTTGCAAAATGAAAATAGAATTATTAAAAGATAAAATATCCAAATTGGATTTAGTTGAAAAATTAAAACTAGTTGCTTCTGAATTTCCTGATCAAATAGTTTTTACAACAAGCTTCGGAATTGAAGACCAAGTAATAACAGACCTTATTTGCACTAATGCCATAAATATTAAGATTGTTAGCCTTGATACTGGTCGCTTGTTTGAAGAAACTTACAAACTTATGAATTCAACTATTCAGAAGTACGACTGCAAAATCCAGGTATATTTTCCACAGACAGAAGCGGTAGAGAAACTCTTGACCGAAAAAGGACCTTTAAGTTTTTACGAGTCAATCGACAACAGAAAAGAATGTTGCAATATTCGTAAGGTAGAGCCACTCCGACGTGCATTAAATGGCAATCTTTGCTGGGTAACTGGAATAAGAGCTGAACAATCAGTTGGAAGAACAGATATGGAAATGATTGAAGAAGATCATGGATACGGGCTATTAAAAATGAATCCATTATTTGATTGGAGCTTAGAGGATGTAATTTCATATCTAAATAAAAATAATGTGCCTTACAGCAGTTTGCATCATAAGGGATATGTAAGTATTGGATGCGAACCTTGTACACGTGCTGTGAAACCTGGAGAGGACTTTAGAGCTGGTCGTTGGTGGTGGGAAAATAATTCAGGTAAAGAGTGTGGTTTACATAGTAAATAATATAAAAAAAATAAAACCATGAATTCAGTTCTAATACCGTTTGTGATTGCAATGCTTTTGGGCGTTGTAATGGGTGGTAGTGGTACTGGTCCAGCTTTTTCGGCTGCTTATGGCGCAAATATTTTAAAACTTAAGTGGATTCCGATTTTGTTCGGAATAATGGTTTTTATCGGGGCGATTACTGCTGGTGGTAAAACTGCAGAAACCATCGGTAAGGGATTGCTAAATCCGGCTTACTTGAACACCATTACTATTTCAATTATTCTATTTTCAATATTTATAGCTATTTTAATTGCCGATATAGTGGGTATTCCTCAATCTACCAGTCAAGCTACAGTTTTCGCTATTGTTGCCGCGGCTATTTATCTGGGAGAATTTAATTCGTCAAAAATGCTTTATGAAATAATCCCTACTTGGTTTATTACTCCCATAATTTCATTTGTTCTTTGTTTTTTGGCTGGTAAATATATTTATAAACCGCTGCGGAAAACTGGAATCACTATGTCGAAAAAGGTTAACGATAATTATGTTATGAAAGGTGTGATTTTAATTATGTCGTTGTTTGTCGCTTTTTCAATTGGGGCAAATAATGTAGCCAACGCCGCTGGACCTATTGCTACAATGATGGCTAATAAATTAGGGACAGATCAGAACAATGCTTTAATTATGCTAATTTCAATTTTGATTATTGCTCCTGGATTTGGAATAGGAAGTTCATTATTTGGAAAAAAAATACTAAACAATACTGGCAAAGAAATTGTTTTATTTGGGCGATTTGAGGCAATAATAATAGCTTTTGTTTCAGGCAGTCTTTTACTTGCAACTTCTGTTTATAAAGGAATACCAACTTCGCTGGTTCAATTAAATGTTGCGGCGATATTAGGAATCGGAGTCTCTAAATTAGGATTTAAAAATATTTTTAGAAAAACAGAAGTCAATAAGTTTTTTATAATGTGGATTGTTTCGCCAGTAATTTCGTTTTTATTGACAATAATTCTTTTCTTTACTGCAGATAAACTTGGATACCTTACTTTTTAATAAAAGATTAATATATATATGAGTGAATTTAAAATTGACACAAGACATTTACAGCAACTCGAGAGTGAGGCAATTTTTATTATGCGCGAAATCGCTGCACAGTTTGAAAGACCTGCGTTATTATTCTCGGGAGGCAAAGATTCGATAGTTCTGGTACATCTTGCAAAAAAAGCATTTTGGCCAGGCAGAATTCCATTTCCACTTCTTCATATTGATACAGGACACAATTTTCAGGAAACTCTAGATTATCGTGACGATTTAGCGAAAAAGTTAAATTGTGAATTGCTTGTCGCTAAAGTTCAAGATTCTATCGATAAGGGACGTTGTGTTGAGGAAAAAGGAGTAAATGCTAGTCGTAACAAACTTCAAACAGTTACTTTACTTGATGCAATTGAAGAATTAAAACTCGATGCAGCAATTGGTGGCGGTCGTCGTGATGAGGAAAAAGCTAGAGCAAAAGAACGTTTTTTCTCACATCGTGATGAATTTGGACAATGGGATCCCAAAAATCAAAGACCAGAATTGTGGAATATCTTTAACGGTCGTAGAAATATGGGTGAACATTTTCGCGTATTCCCAATAAGCAACTGGACAGAACTTGATGTTTGGCAATATATCATGCAGGAAAAAATCGAAATGCCTAGTTTGTATTATACTCATCGTCGTAAAGTTTTTAACCGTGATGGGAATTGGTTGGCTTGGGCTCCGTTTATGATGTTAAAAGAAACCGAAGAGGTTGTCGAATTAGACGTGCGTTGTCGTACTATTGGAGACATTACTTGTACTGGCGTTACTTTGTCAACTGCAGATAATCTTATCGACATAGTTACCGAAATCGCAGCATCCAGAATTACTGAACGTGGTGGCCGTGCCGATGATAAACGTAGCGAAGCCGCAATGGAAGATAGAAAGAAAGAAGGTTATTTTTAAGAAGTACTTTTAGGAAGTACTTAAAGTACTTAAAGTGCCTAGAGTGCCTAAAGTACTTTTAGGAAGTACTTAAAGTACTTAAAGTGCCTAGAGTGCCTAAAGTACTTAAGAGGATTTGAATTAAAACACGATTAAGAAAATAAAAATAAAAACAAACAAAAACAAAAAGCCATAAGCCACAAGTACTCTAGGCACTCTAGGCACTTTAGGCACTCAAGGCACTAATATATAAATTATGGAAAATACAAAACCCGAAATAGGATTATTGAGATTTACAACAGCTGGTAGTGTTGATGATGGTAAAAGCACTTTAATTGGTAGATTATTGTATGATAGTAAATCAATTTTTGAAGATCAGATGGATAGCATTACTGAAACTTCAAAGCGCAGAGGAAACGAAGAGGTTGATTTGTCGCTTCTAACTGATGGTTTAAGAGCCGAGCGTGAGCAAGGAATTACAATAGATGTTGCTTATCGATATTTCGCAACTCCAAATCGTAAATTTATTATTGCCGATACTCCTGGTCATATTCAGTACACTAGAAATATGGTTACTGGTGCCTCAACTGCCGATGTTGCGGTAATTCTCGTCGATGCCAGAAATGGAGTTATTGAACAGACAATTCGTCATACTTTTATAGCTTCTCTCCTTAATTTGAAACACATTATTTTCTGTGTGAATAAAATGGATTTGGTGGATTTTAAAGAGGAGAGATTCAATGAAATTAGAACCCAAATTGAAAAATTGTCTGGACAAGTGGGAGCAAAGAGAACTCATATTATTCCAATTAGTGCAAAATTTGGCGACAATGTAGTTGATAAATCGGATAATTTGTCGTGGTTTGATGGAGCTACGCTATTACATTTACTCGAAACTATTAGAATTGCGGATGATTATTCTGACAAATGTGTTCGTTTCCCAGTTCAGTTTGTAATTCGTCCTAATGATGATAAATTCCATGATTATCGTGGCTATGCTGGTCGTATTTCAGGCGGACGATTATTCCCAGGCGATTTAGTAACTGTTTTACCGTCTATGTTGGTATCTAGAATAAAAAGCATTGATGTTTTTGAAAACAGCCTCGAAGCTGCTAAATCTGGCGATTCTGTTACTATAGTTCTTGAAGATGACATAGATGTGTCTAGAGGAAATATGATTGCTCCATCAGATAACTTACCTGTGGTTACGAAGGATGTAAATGTAATGATGTGTTGGTTTAACGAAAAACCGATGCAAGTTCGTGGTAAATACATTTTGCGCCATTCAACTTCAGAAGTTAAGTGTATGATTATGGCAGTAAATAATAAAGTAAATATCAATTCTCTCGAAGCAGATTACGAAGATAAGCTTATTAAAATGAATGATATTGCTAATATTGCTATTAAAACTACCGCTCCAATTTTCGTTGACGATTATAAAAAGAATCCTGTTTCTGGTAGTCTTATTCTTGTTGATGAGGCTACAAATGAAACTGTTGCTGCTGGGATGATTGTGATGTAAACTCTGTTTTTTTCTAATCTATTTTAACTGACCATGCTAAATGGTTTTGTTAAAAAAATAGAAAAAATCTTATTGATGCAACGCTCGGATTGCAAATCCGAATTCCGTAGGACAAGCTCAACGCGATGCGGTGAGCGCAGTCGAACTGAAGTTAAATCCGCGCGAGCCGGGAAGTGAGGGAGGAAGTCCAAAATAGTGTAATTTGAAGGGTTATAATTGTATTGATTTTAAATTCGATCTAGCTGGGCAATCTTCAACTCTCAAGTATTCGAATAATTTGTTTATGTAATTCTGGAATTTTATTTTTAACTACATCCCATACAATTGAATAATTTACACCCATATAATCATGAATTAGGCGATCTCTCATGCCTGCCATATTTTTCCAATTTATTGAATCCCATTTTGTTTTAAAATCTGTAGGAATTCTCTTAGATGCTTCTCCAATTATCTCCAAACTACGCACGACAGCTCTTTTTAATGTCTCATCTCGTAAAAAATCATCTTTTGTTACATCATTGTTAATGACCGAGAGAATAAATAAACTCTCATCCCTAATGTGTTTTAAATATTCGATAGGCTCTTTAGACATATATTACCTCATTTAAAATTCTCGGTCCAATATAAGGGCTTAAACCGTTTTTTGTTACAATTTCGATTTTTTCTTTTTTAAATAGTCGTTCAAATAAATCATAAACTGCTATAAAGTTATCATAGTTTTCTTTTTCGGGTTCAAATTCAATCAAAATATCTATATCACTTTCGCTTGATTGTTCTCCTCTAGCATAAGACCCAAACAACCCAATATTCTTAATCCCGAATCGAGATAGTTTGAGCTTGTTCGCTTTTATTGTTAGCAATATGGTTTCTTTTGTTGTCATGTTAAGACCTTTATTACAAAGATATGGATTTTTTGATAGTTTTTAGGATTCTATCTCTAAAATTTGACGATAATCAGAAAATAATTTGTTTAACCTTAAATCCGCAAACTGTTTGCGTAGCGAAGGGATGAAATACATGACAGATGGGGTAAGCGCAGATATGAGCACAGTAAGCGTATCCATCGTTACGGTTAGGAGCGGAGTATTGAGCAGTTCGACAAACTCACTGTATCACATTGCCACAGGTGGCATGTAGTTCAGACATGTAGTAGTAAACAGTTTGCGGATTTAAGGTTTAATACTAAATGCAATTAATCTGATTTAAAGGATCAACTAAATTGGGTAACAACACAACCCTGTTTCTGGTAGTCTTATCCTTGTTGATGAGGCTACAAATGAGACTGTTGCTGCAGGTATGGTAGTGATGTAATTACTGCTTTTTATTATATATTTTAGAATTTTGCAAAAAGTTCCTTGATATAAACACATTTTGCTTAATTTACTTTTTTATCATATCTTTGTGCTTATTCAAATTGTTTCTGACATTTGAAGTTTTGATATTTAGAGGTGGATTCTAGTTTATGTCTTATGATTAGATTTTTAAAAAAACTAAAATTTGAAAGAGAAATATTTGCAATTTCGCTGTTTTTTGCGGCTTATATTATCTACAACTTATTCTCTAAAACTTCTTTTGTTTTACAAAATTTTTCGAGCTTTTACATTAGTCAAGCAACTCTTGAAGGAGTTGACGTTTCAGCACGCGTGAATTTGTTTCACAAATCTGTATTGTCAGCTTTTTTGCTTATTCCTTTATTTTATGTTTTATTGTTTTGGGTAAGAAAAAAGTTTTCAATTCGTAAAAAACAGTTAAATGTTCCGATGATTATTTCTTTCATTGGTTTTTCATTTATTGTTTTTGATATTTTTAAAATATCATCACTTGAAAGTATTCATTTTTCTTTTGTCCTCTTATTATTTTCAATAGTATTGATTGTATTTTCAAAAAAGTTTAGACAATTCCGATATGTTGAATCGTCAGGGTTTTATTCAATGGTTTTTTTGATTTCAGGATTATTCTATATCACACTAATATTTCTGTTTAATTCCAATAACCTTATTGTTAAACACTTGCATTGGTGGTATTTTTTAATTTTTCTACTTACGACTTTATGTTTTGTAATTATTAAAAGAATATCCGGATTCTCCATTAATAAACTTGCAACATTCGGGGTTTCTATTACTCTTATTCCGATTTTTGTTTTTATTTCTACGGAATTGTTCATTTTAATTAAGCTTAAATATAATGTCTTTGTTCCATACAAATGGATTTTTATTGGCTTAGTGCTAATCTCTTTTTTAATTATCGCATTTTTAGTTTGGAAATCAAAGATCAAGATTTCTAGAAATAGACTTAATCTATTTTATAGTTTGTCTTTTCTCATATCTTTTTTGCTTTTGAAATTCTACTCACCCGTTCAGGAGCATCCAACAGAATTGTTTGAACTTGCAAATCCTGCAAATGCATTAATGCGTATTTTTAAGTTTCATGAGATTCCTTTTGTCGATTTTATGAGTTCTCACATGTTTTCGGATCAGTATTATGGAATTATTCACTCATTAATATTTGGATACAATGGCAGTCTCGACTTCTTGAGATACAGCTTTTTTACCAAAGTGATATTCTATATTGTTGCTTTTTTCTTTATGAATAAAGTTCTGAAAAATAGAACTCTCTCTGTCTTACTTATATTGATATTTCCGTTTATTAGTGTTTTGTTCAGTGCCTCTATATTTTTGGGAATGATTGTTTTTTTCGCAATAAATAAGTTGATAAAGGAACAGACGGTAAAAAATTATCTTGTTTTTTTCTTCTTAATAATTCTGATGATTTTCTGGAGTATCGACACTGGTTATTCAAGTTTAGTTTCGGCTATTGTTTTCTTGCCGATAATGTTTTTTACAGAAAATAAAAAGCCGAATTTCAAAAGTATATTTAAGGCTTCATTGATTGGAATAATATTTATAGCAATTTTGTTTGTAATATTCTCAATAATTCGTTCATCAAAATACCTATTCGAGAGTTTAATCAGTGCTTTACATTATCTTAAAGCAAATCAGGCACATGGCTATGCCGAAATTAGTTCTGAATACTCTCATCAGTTTTATTTATTGCATGTATTGTTGCCATTAGTTTCTGTACTTTCTATTTTGTTCATTATTTATCGATTGCGCAAATTTCGAAATTCTGAAAATGCAGATACAAGATTCTTAATAAAGTCTTCTCTGTTTTTGTTTATTTTATTTTTAGTGAATTTTCAACGCGGGATTGTTAGACATGGATTTATAGAATCTCAGGATACTTTTTTAACTTGTACTTTTTATCTAGCATCAGCAGTTCTCGGCTTATCTTTTATTAGGAAGAAAAATCTTAGTTTGCGTTTTGTCGTTTTATTCGGATTTAGCTTTATTCTTATTGTAGCGATAAAGTATTTTCCATTGTATCAAGGAAAGTCAGATGTTGAAATTTGTTTTACTCAAACTGGATTAATAAAGCTAGATAGCACATTTACTGCTGATAAATTTCAATCAAAAATAATAGGAGATAAAGACTTTGCGGATAGCACTTATTCGGAAATTAAAGCATTTATGGATGAAAATCTACTTCCCGATCAAACATTCTTAGATTTCTCGAATACTCCAATGCTATATTATTATTGCCAAAGAAATGTACCATCTTATTTTTGTCAAAGTCTTCAAAATACAGTTGATGATTATTTGCAAATTAAGAGTATTGAGAATGTCGATGTAAAGCTTGTACCTGTTGTTGTTTATTCTAATTATCCTTCCAATTGGTTTGACATGACCGACGGAGTGCTTAATACTATGCGTCAATACATTATTGCTGAATTCATTTATCGTAATTACATTCCGTACAAAGTATTAAATAATCATAGTATTTGGCTTAGTAAGGAACTTTCTCTGACAGTTACCGACTCAATCCTTAAATCAGATACACTTGTTGTAAAGCCAAAAACGTATGATTACAAAAAATCAGCCTCAATTATAAATAATTTCTTCGTCAATTCAGACGCTAATAATTTACTAAAACTTGGTCAGGGTGTGCTTGTGCCAAATAGATATGATGGTTTTATTACTTATGCTATTGATGATAAAACAGGTTCTGGGATTCCTGTTTTTGCAAAAATTTATGTTGATAATCCTGTAGAAGGAGAGGTGCTAAATCTTGTTTTAACAAATGATAGCTGTTATATCGGAACAATTCTTTTTAATATTGAAAAAGACGAAAAAGAATATATGGTTATGTTGAGCAATCATTATCTCTGGTATGTCTGTAAACCTGCTTATTTAAATATAAAACTTGATTTGCAAACACAAATAAATAAAGTTGAATTTTATCAGGATAAAAGATATGAATACTAAAACTAAATTGTTTCTTGATAAAACCATTGCTAAGCCTTTTGCCTACTTGCTTAATTTTTCTGTGCGAATTGTTGGTAAGATTACACGCATTAATCATAGCTTGGATAAAGATTTTAAAACAATAGCTGTTTGCAAGTTTAAGGGCATGGGTAGTATTATTCAGTCTACACCAATGTTGTTTGCTTTACGTGAAAAATATCCATCAGCTGAAATAATTTATATTAGTTCAAAATCGAATGAATCCTTGCTAAAGAAAACTGATTTGATAAATACTGTTGTCGTTGTTGATGATAGCAACATTTCTAAATTTATTTGGACTAATATTAAGGCGCTGTTATTTCTTATTAAAAAGCGTCCAGAAGTTTACTTTGACCTTGAAATATATTCTGATTATAGTACCCTTTTTACTACTTTTTCATTATCAAAAAACAGAATAGGCTTTTATTTGAGATCTAGTACTTTTAGGATGGGAATATACACACACATGATGTTTTTCAATACTCGTGTTCCAGTGTCAGATGCATATCTTCAGTTGGCGAAAATGTTAAATTGTAAATCAAGTGGTGCTAATCTTTATAATTATGGCGCTGCAATAAACAAATCGGATTCGAAATTTAATAATTATATCGTTATAAATCCTAATGCGTCTGATCTCCGGTTGGAACGACGATGGGGAAGTCAGAAGTTTATTGATCTTATTAAAGCTTTACTTGAAGAATATCCACAATTTGAAATTGTTCTGATTGGCAGTAAGGATGAAATGGAGTATACTTCCAAAATTTCAACACAGTTTTCTGATGAAAGACTTATTAATACTTCAGGAAAAACATCTCTTGACGAACTTATTGGTATTGTTTCAAATGCAACTTTATTGATTACAAATGATACTGGTCCAATGCACTTAGCTTTTTCTTCGAATACTCCTGTTGTCTGCTTGTTTGGCCCGTGTTCTCCTGAGCAATATGGAATTAATGCAAATGCTTTTCCAATTTACAAACCTTTATATTGTAGCCCTTGCGTCCATGATTTTGAAACACCTCCATGTAAGGGAAATAATTCTTGCATGAAATTGATTTCAAGCTCTGAGGTTCTCGAAATAGTAAAGGCTGCTCTTAGTAAGCACATTCCAGAAACAATAAATCAAGAACATGAGTTTGTTTATACCCATGAAAATAATATTCTTGGAATTGTTAATCGTTAGTTCTAGAATTATTTTATTTGAAATGTTATGACAAGAGATAATGCCCTTCAGCTATTAAACCAGCACGTAAAAAATCCTAAGATGATTGCTCATTGCATCGCGTCTGAATTAATTATGCGCAGGCTTGCAAAGCATTTTGGCGAAAATGAAGAGGAGTGGGGCTTAGCCGGATTATTACATGATTTGGATGTGGAATTTACTGAAGGGAATCCAAAAACTCATGGGCAAGAGTGTATTCCAATATTGCGTGAAGCTGGGATTAACGAAGATATTATTGATGCTATTTCTCTGCACAACGAGGATTCTGCACCAAAGGAACGCAGTACACGTTTTCAACATGCTTTGGCAGCAGGTGAAACTCTTAGCGGATTAATATTCGCAACTGCAATGGTTTATCCAGATAAACAAATATCGTCGGTAAAAGTAAATTCTGTTACTAAAAGAATGAAAGATAAGAGATTCGCAGCCTCGGTTAAACGCGAAAATATTTTGGAATGTGAAAAGATTGGAATTGAAATTAGCGAATTTGTAAGCTTATCACTAGAAGCACTTACAGAAACTGACGAAGTATTAATTAGCTGATATTACTATTACTGGTCACCTAATATTGATTAAACTATAAAATCCATAAAATTATCGGGGGTAATACATTCAAATTCAGAATTAGGATATGTTTCTTTGAATATTCTTGGGACATTACATTTCTTGTGTGCATTCCATTTAAACTCGTAAGCATATAAAGTTCCATTTCTGTCCTCAATCATATCAATTTCCTGTTTGTCGTAGGTTCTCCAAAAATAGTTGTTGGAATATATTTGCTTATAGTTCTGCTTTTTTATTCTTTCAATAAAACAAAAGTTTTCCCATAACATTCCTGCATCCATTCTAGAACTCATGTCGTTAAAATTGTTTATTACGGCATTTCTTACACCATTGTCGTAAAAGTAGAATCTGTGCGATTTGCTTATTTCTTTGCGAAGATTTGATGAGTATGCTCGAACTTTCATAATAATAAATGATTTTTCAAGTAAATCAAGGTATCTTTCGACAGTCTGTTTTGCAATTCCGAGAGCACGGGATAATTCGTTTAACGAAAATTCTTTGCCAATCTGAAATGCAATTAACTGTAATAAATCTATTAGCTTGTCGGGATTTTTTAAATTTTCGAGTTCTAAAATATCCCTAAATAGATATGAATTTCGAAGCGACAGCAAATATGACTGTTTTTTGTTGTAGCCATTTGAATTTAAAGTTTCTGGATAACTGCCATAGATTAATAAATCATCTAATGACTGTAAAACAGACATGTGGCCGTGAGTTTCTACTAATTCCATTACAGAAATAGGGAACATTGTATGTGTAATAGATCTTCCAGTTAATGGCTCGCCTGTCTGGTTAGATAGTTGAAAAGAAGATGAACCACTAGCAATAATTTTAAGATTTGGATTGTGGTCAACAAGTAGTTTTAGCCCCCAACCAATATTAGGAATTCTCTGAGCTTCATCTATGAAAATGCCCGTATAACTCTTGAAAGCATTAGTAATTTTGATTAAATCTTCGGATGAAAGAATCTTTCGAACTTGAATGTCATCTCCTGTTCCAATAAAGTAATTTTTAAAATTCTTATGGACGTATTTTGCCATCAAAGTTGTTTTGCCAACACGCCTAGGACCATAAAGTAGAAATACTTTACCTGGAACGATAAATTCGTCAAGCTGTGATTCGATATCTCGGATTATCCAATTCATTTTATTTAAACTATGATACAAAGATAGTTAATTTGAATTTGGTTTCCAAATTTATCTAAAATTTAACACATAACTTGCTAAATTAAGCTAAAATATGTAATGTGAAAATAAAAAATAGCCAAATATAGCAAATCAACTTGCCAAATTTAGCTAAAATAAGTAAGTGAACTTGCCAAATTTAGGTAAAATAAATTTATTTTCCTGAATCTGAGAAATATTTCATGAACTGAGATCTTTCATAAACAGCAGGATGCGTAAGATTGTCTTGAGCAGCAACTCCGCAAATATCTGAAATTGAAGTAATATTTAATTCGGCAAAAAGTTTTTCTATTTCTTTTAGAATTACTGATATTTCAGAAATTCCTTTATTGTAAAGCACTGATACTATTTGCACTGCTTTTGCACCAGCCATAATATTTTTAATTACAGTTTCGGCATTGTGAATTCCTGTAGTTGCAGCCAAATCACAGCTTAACTTCTTCGACATTATTCCGGTCCATCTTAGTACCATTCCGTTATCAGTAGGAGTGCTGTATAACTGAGATGAAATGATTTTACCTGTTTTTATATCAATATCTGGGGAGAAGAATCTGTTAAAGAAAACTAATGAATCAATTCCTGTTTTAGATAATTCTGTAGTGAAATTTGCAAAACCCGAAAAATAATGGCTCATTTTTATGGCTACAGGAATCTTTATTTCAGCTTTAACAGCTTTAATAATATCAAAATATATTTTCTCGTTTTCAATTCCGCTTACACTAGAATCTGATGGTAAAATGAAAACATTTAATTCTAAAGCATCTGCGCCTGCATTTTCTATTTTACGCGCAAAACTCGTCCATTCACCTGCAGAACTACAGTTTATGCTCGCAATTATTGGAATATTTGTTTTTTGCTTTGCTTCTTTTATAAGATTAAGATAATTATTGAGCGAATGTTGCTTCGTGTAGTATCCAACATAGTTTTCAGAATCCGAGTACGTATCGAAAATATTATTCATTTTCTGACTGTCGATGTCCATTAGTATTTGTTCCTCGAACAATGACTTGAGAACAACCGCAGCAGCACCTTGCTGTTCTATCTTTATAATATTTTCAACTTTATCTGTTAAGCTAGAGGCTCCCGCGATTATTGGATTTTTAAGTTTTAAACCCATGTACGATGTTGACAAATCTATACTCATAATTACTTATTTTTCTGGTTAATAAAATTATCAATTCCTATAGCAGCCTTGTGTCCGTTGGCAATCCCATGAATTACATCAGGACCTTGAATGATATCTCCACCAACAAATAACCAATCTATACTTGACTGGAAGTTTTTATCGACAATAATTCTGCCTCTTCCATCTAATTTTAACGATTCTTTTATGTTTTCACTAAGGTAAGATAAATCCATTCCCTGACCGATAGATTCGACTATCATGTCAGCTGCGAAGAAATCCTTAATATTTTCATCAAATTTAGGATTAAATCGTTTTTCTTCATCAAAAACAGATAAACATTTAACAACATGTAGTCCTTTAACCTTATCGTTTTCAATTTCAATCTCTACTGGACCCCAACCTGGAATTATCTTTGCTTTTTCTTCACGTCCTTCGACAACTTCTTCTCTATCGGCTGGCATAATATCTTCAGACTCCAATGATGTAGCTGTAATATCAACTTTGCCGTATTTCTGGTTTTGTAATCTGGCCAAAGAACGAGTAATATCCATTGCAACATTTCCACCACCAATAACAACAATTTTTTCTGTAACAGGAATATTATTACCAAGCGATATTTCTCTTAATAAATCAGTTGAGAAGTAAACATTTTTATTCTCAGAACCAGGAATTCGGGTACTTCTACCTAAATGCAATCCTGTTCCTGCAAATACTGCATCAAATTGATTATTAAGCTGATCCAGACTAATATCTTTTCCGATTGTAGTATTATATTTGATTTCTACACCCAATGAAAGAATGTAATTTACATCTTTGTCGATTTGATCATAAGGTAATCGATATTCAGGAATACCATATCTCATCATACCACCAGCAAGTGGGAGTTTTTCGAATATTGTGCATGAATATCCCATTAAAGCAAGGTAATGAGCTGCCGATAAACCAGAAGGACCTGAACCTATTATGGCAACTTTTTTACCATTTTGTTCGATTGTATCAGTACCCAGAATCTTTTTAAATTCTTCGGATGGATTTTGATCTGCAATATATCTTTTTAGCCAACGAATAGATAGAGGATCGCCGTGGTGTCCAACAGAACAAACGGTTTCACATTTGTGAGTACAAATACGTCCGCAAATTTCTGGTAAAGGGTTTGTGTCGTACAAAATTCGCAAACCTTCTTCCATATCATCGTTTCTAATAGCTTTGATATATTCTGGAATTCCCATGTGAGCAGGGCAGGTGGCAGTACAAATTCCGCAACTTACACAACGGTCAGCCTCAAGCATTGCTTGTTCTTTAGAATAACCCTGAATTATTTCAATAAATGATTTATCTCTATCTTCAGGATGCAATTCGTGCATTACTACTCTTTCAGGATTATAAAGATTATAGTCGGGTTTTTTCCAACCTTTTTCATTATTATCCCAAGGTTTGCTTTCTGCGCCGGGTACAAAACGGAAATTGTCTGCGTCTTCGTCAATCCATTTGAACTCATTCGACATTGTTAGAGAATTTGTGGTGCAAATATCTACGCAAAGAGCACACCAGCAACATCTACCATAGTCAATTTTTGGACGCAATCCACTATCGCCGTCTTTGGTTTCTATTCCTTCTACTGGCACCATGTCGATAGCCGCATTTTGGCATATTTCTTCGCAAGTTCCACAACCGATACATTTGTCAATTTCGTTTTTATGAAATCCACGGTAACGATCTGCACCTTCACGCTTCAAAGGATCTTTCACCGATAGCGGTTCGTTAACTACATGTTTCCATGCTGTAAATGGTGATAATATGTCGTTTATTTTTCCCATTTTATTCTAATTATTCTATTTGACTCCTAATTTGCTTTTTTATTTCCAACTCCGAACTCCTCCGCCGCGGCGGACGAACTCCGCACTTCCTACCTCTCAATCTCCGGAGGATAAGCATGTAATGATACCATTAAGCCTGCAATATCTGAAAGATTACAATTTATAATCATTTTTTCTAGTAGAGAAACGGCATGAGTATAGCTTGGCCCACGAACATTAATTCTTCTTGGGTACTCAGATCCATCAGACACCATAAAGTATCCATATTCTCCTCGAGTACATTCTGCTCTTTTGTATGTTTGTCCAGCTGGAACTTTCCAATGAAGTACGTTTGGCGTTTCTGCTCGTATTTCACCTTTTTCTGGCATTTTTGCCATAATCTGTCGTATCAAATCCACTGATAACAGTAAATCTTTACGTCGTACATCAGCACGATTATAAATATCTGAATATTGAGCAGTTATTGTTTCAAAATCTAATTGAGGATACATAAGATATGGATAATCTTTTCTTACGTCTAGAGGAATTCCTGCGGCTCTGGCATTTGGACCAGTGATTCCAAATTTTGTAATCCATTCTTTTTCAATTACGCCCATGTCAACAGAACGTTTTTTAAAGACAGCATTATTGAACATTACCTTTTCAATATCTTTCATCATTGAATCGATAAATTTAAGGTTTTCTTCCATTCTGTCTTTAAATCCTGCTGGAAGTAATCCTCTAACGCCACCAGGAATAATATACATGTGATAAATTCTTCCGCCAGTAAGTTCTTCAAACCTATCGAGGATAGAATCTCTCATATAGTTTGACCATTGTCCAATTATGCCTTGTCCAAATGCACCCGACTGACCGCCAATCCACATTAGATAACTGGAAAGACGACCCATTTCAAGAATTAGAGTTCTTAACCATTGTGCAGTTTCGGGAACTTCTACGCCTGCAAGTTCTTCCATTGCTGCCGCAAAACAATATTCGTTAAAATCTGGCTCAGGTACTGAAACACGGCAAACTAAAGGAAAACATTGAATATATTTACGTCTTTCCATAAGTTTTTCAAATCCACGATGCAGATATCCTACATGAGTCTCACAATCCATTACCTCGTCGCCAAGTAAAGTAATTTCGAGAGACATGTTGCCTGTTATACCCGGATGCTGTGGTCCATGCCACATTTTTAGGTATTTATGTGAACTTAAGTCAACGTCAATCTTTCCTTCTGCATTGTTTTCAGGATAAAGACTGCGGTCTTCATTTATCGAAAATATTTTACTCATCTGGATAAAGTTTTTGTTTCATATATGTTGCTGGATCATTTTTCTCTCTTCCTGGACGTGGGAAGTAAGTATCCTCAGAATATTTTTTTGTGTCGAAATCTCTTCTGTAAGGTGGAAGGTCGTCCCAGCCTTCGAGTATAAACGGTTTGTCAACGCCAGGACTGCCCGGGAAATCGATGCCAAACATCTCTTTTAATTCTCGTTGGTATGTCTTAGCTTGTTCCCATAAATGATGAATAGATTCCATAGTCGCATTTTCGCGCTCAATGAAAACCTTTACATTCAAATCATTCTTTTTCTCTGGATTATTAAGTAAATAGGTCAATTGAAATTTTCCATCTTCAATCCAATCTACTGCCGTTAATATTACC
Source organism: Bacteroidales bacterium (assembly GCA_038319215.1). Taxonomy (GTDB): domain Bacteria; phylum Bacteroidota; class Bacteroidia; order Bacteroidales; family ML635J-15; genus Bact-19. The sequence goes on from JBBQCZ010000070.1 coordinate 17,082, forward strand.
AAATGTTTATACCCTTCGATTCGTTGAAGATGACTAATAAAGTCAACAGTTTTATCCTTAGCAACAGTAATATGCGCCAATTCGGGATTCTGCTGAATATAATCTTCAACATTATATAAGTTTATTAATCTATCAATCAGTTCTTTCATATTTCAGAATTGTATTTGAAATTACCAGTTATAATCGGGCATATCCCAATCTTTAATAATTTTCTTTTGATTTGCCTTGTACCATTGAAAATTCTCTGCATATAAATTTGCACCCTCACCACGTCCTTCGCGAATGATTTTTTTAAGATGTTCAAATCCTGCAAGTAAAGCTTCTGGTCTTGGCATACAACCTGCAATATAAACATCTACAGGTAAATAATGATCGAGACGGTTAATTGTATTGTAACTATCCCAATACATTCCGCCATTAATTGTACAACTTCCTAAAGCAATAACGTATTTTGGTCCTTGCATTTGTTCGTAACTTCTGATTACTCTTTTGAGTGTTTTAACGGATAAATATCCAGAGATTACAAAAACATCTGATTGTCTTGGCGTAGGTCTCCACTGGATCCCATAGCGGTAAGCATCAAACTTTGGAGTCATAAGTGGACGCATTTCTATTGCACCACAACCGGTACCAAAACCTAATACCCATAACGACCGACTTCTTGCCCAGTTTTGAAATTTCTCAAGAATTGCAATAGATGATTTTTTCTCAACTTCTGGTAAATCTTGACAGAAGTAATCATTTATTGGATCTATCTCTATCGGCTCACCATCAGGAGATAATACAATTCGTTTTTCTAGTTCTTCTTTGCCCATAGTTATGATATTAGAAAAATTTTGTAACAATAATTGCTAAAACACCAAGTAATAGCGGAATGCCCAAAAACCATCTTACCGATTGGTCAACTCTGAAACGTGGAAATGCAACTCCAACGAATACCGACCACATGTAAATAAGGAAAGTTTTTAAAATAAGTTCTGGCCAACTTGTAGCTCCTCCAAAAAGCAGATTCATAAAAAGAATGAGCTTAGCAATTGGGAAGATTGCTCTGTTTAATTGTAATACACCAAGAAACCCTGAGTGATATTCTGTTGGTGGTCCAATTGGGATTTCCTGAGGTGCTAAAACCACATCAAAAGGAGCGCGTCCCATTGCACCAAGAAATGCAATTAACATTGCTGCTGCGGCAAGAGGATTTGTCATTATTGACCAGTGCATAATTCCACCCTGTTGAGCTGCAACAATATCCGAAATGTTTAATGTCTGATACTGAACAGCGAGAGATAGCACACCCAAAGTTAATGGAAATTCCAAAGCCGTTACCTGAGATAAACCTCTAGAAACACCAATTGCAGAATGAGGATGTCCGCTTTCTCCAGCACCAAGAGCCATTCCTAGTACTCCAAAAAACTGGAAGTATAACACTAACAAAAGATCTCCAGAAAACGAGAAATTTTGAAACATAGTAGAACCAAAAATAACAGGCATAAACATCAGCAAACCAATACCACCAGTAAGTCTGAAAACAGGACCTAGGTAATACATTATTCCATGAGTCAACCTAGTGCGTTTGGAATAGTTCTTAATTATGTCCAGATAAGCTTGGTAAAACGGAATGCCATGTCTCCGTCCAACTCGTGCCCCGATTTTTGGGATAATCCCTTGAATAAGTAAACCATAATTTAAAACAATTAATATGGTTAGTAGGGCGTACAATATTTTTACTAGAATTGGGTCCATTAGAATCCTCCAAAAGATATTAAGTAAATAACTACGATAAATGCCACTATGTGAATCAGATAAGACTGACCATTTCCACTGTATATTTTTGTAAATTTATCCGAAATAGCATGTGCTCCTTCGTCAACTCTGTGCCAGAAATTTGTTATTCCAGGTGCAACCAAAAATCCTAGTGCTTTTTGGTAAGGAGCAAAGAAATTATATGCATAATGAGTTGTCTCTGGACGGAAAGGTCTTTCAGCTGCATAAACAATATTAAACTGTTTAATCTTTCGTGCTTTTCTGTTCATAAACCATAACCAGC
>JBBQCZ010000071.1:0-18899 GCA_038319215.1 Bacteroidales bacterium
GTAAGATAATACAAACCAAGAACCATGTCCTGAGAAGGAACTGTGATAGGAGCTCCATTAGCAGGATTAAGGATATTATGAGAAGCAAGCATTAATACTTGAGCTTCAATAATTGCAGCATTTCCTAACGGAAGGTGAACAGCCATTTGGTCACCATCAAAGTCGGCGTTGAAAGCCGTACAAACTAATGGATGTAACTGAATAGCCTTTCCTTCAATAAGTTTTGGTTGGAACGCTTGAATACCCAAACGGTGCAATGTAGGAGCACGGTTAAGTAGAATTGGGTGACCTTTAAGAACGTTTTCGAGAATATCCCAAATAACAGGATCTTTTCTCTCAACAATTTTCTTAGCTGATTTAACAGTCTTTACAATTCCTCTCTCAGTTAATTTTCTGATAATAAAAGGTTTGTATAGTTCTGCAGCCATATCTTTAGGAATACCGCATTCGTGCATTTTTAATTCTGGACCAACAACAATAACCGAACGAGCAGAAAAGTCAACACGTTTTCCTAATAAATTCTGACGGAAACGACCTTGTTTACCTTTTAAGCTATCGCTCAAAGATTTTAGAGGACGATTAGCATCTGTTTTTACAGCATTCGATTTTCTAGAATTGTCGAACAAAGAATCAACAGCTTCTTGCAACATACGTTTTTCATTACGTAAAATTACTTCAGGAGCTTTAATTTCGAGCAATCTTTTAAGACGATTATTTCTAATAATTACTCTTCTGTACAAGTCATTTAAGTCAGAAGTAGCAAAACGTCCACCATCAAGAGGTACTAAAGGTCTAAGTTCAGGAGGGATAACAGGAACGATTTTAACAATCATCCATTCTGGTTTGTTCTTATCCTGAGATAATCTGAATGCTTCAACAACACTTAGTCTTTTCAAAGCTTCGCTTTTACGTTGCTGTGAAGTTTCTTTGCTTGCTTTATCTCTTAAATCGTAAGACAATTTATCGAGATCTATTCTTTGGAGCATATCAAAAATAGCCTCTGCTCCCATTTTAGCGATAAATTTATTTGGATCTTTATCGTCAAGCAACTGATTTTCGCGTGGCAAAGTATCCATAATTTCAAGATATTCATCTTCAGTTAGGAAATCCTGTTCTTGGACACCATCAATGGCTTTAACACCAGATTGAATAACAATATATCTTTCGTAATAAACTATTGCATCTAATTTTTTTGCTGGTAAACCAAGCAAATATCCAATTTTATTTGGTAATGTTTTAAAATACCAGATATGAGCAACTGGGACTTCTAATTTGATGTGCCCCGTTCTTTCTCTACGTACTTTCTTTTCAGTAACTTCAACACCGCATCTGTCACAAACAATACCTTTATATCTGATTCTTTTATATTTTCCACAATGACACTCGTAATCTTTTACAGGGCCGAAAATTCTTTCGCAAAACAAACCATCTCTTTCAGGTTTATAAGTACGATAATTTATTGTTTCCGGTTTTGTAACTTCCCCGCTAGACATATCCTGAATTTCTTCAGGTGATGCTAGACTTATAGTAATCTTGGAAAAATTGGTTTTAACTTTATTATCTTTTCTAAAAGCCATATTATCAGCTATTTAATTTTGTTAATTCTTAATCAAGATCTACTCTCAAACAAAGACCTCTTAATTCGTGCAGCAGTACATTTAAAGATTCAGGAATACCAGGAACAGGCATCTGCTCACCTTTAACGATACTTTCATAAGTTTTCGCACGACCAACAACGTCATCTGACTTAACAGTAAGGATTTCCTGAAGAATATTTGCAGCACCAAATGCTTCAAGTGCCCAAACCTCCATTTCACCAAAACGCTGTCCTCCAAATTGAGCTTTACCGCCCAAAGGTTGCTGAGTAATAAGTGAGTATGGTCCAATAGAACGAGCATGCATTTTATCTTCAACCATGTGCCCTAATTTGAGCATATAAATTACTCCTACAGTCGCTGGTTGGTCAAATTTCTTACCTGTTCCCCCATCATACAAATATGTTTTTCCATAACGAGGCACCCCAGCTTTATCTGTAAATTCGTTAATTTGGTCAATTGTTGCTCCATCAAAAATTGGAGTAGCAAATTTCTCACCCAAAACCTGACCAGCCCAACCGAGAACAGTTTCATAAATCTGACCAAGGTTCATACGAGAAGGCACACCAAGTGGATTTAAAACTATATCAACAGGTGTTCCATCTTCAAGGAAAGGCATGTCTTCTTGACGAACTAATTTCGCCAAAATACCTTTATTTCCATGTCTACCCGCAAGTTTGTCTCCAACTTTAATTGTACGTTTGTTAGCAATATAAACTTTCGCTAATTGCATAATACCAGCAGGCAACTCATCACCAATAGTGATGTCAAGTTTTTTACGACGTGATTCTCCATCTAATTGTTTTTGTTCAATCATAAAATTAAACAAAAGATTAGATATTGTATCGTTTCTAGACTTATCAGTTGTCCAACGATTTGGATTAATATTTAAAAAGTCAAGATCAACTAAAAGTTTTTGTGTAAACTTAATTCCTTTAGGAATAATATCATTATTGAAATTATCTTTAACTCCCTGTGATGTTTTACCATTAACAAGAACAAATAATTTTTCAATTAAAATCGACCTTAGTTTAGCTGTTTCCTCAAGTAGTTTATTATCAAGGTTTTCTAATAAGATTTTATCCTGATTTTTAACTTTTCTGTCTTTAACAGTTTTGGAGAATAATTTTTTATCAATTACAACCCCATTAGTTGAAGGAGAAGCTTTAAGAGATGCGTCTTTAACATCACCCGCTTTTTCACCAAAGATTGCTCTTAACAATTTCTCTTCAGGAGAAGGATCGCTTTCGCCTTTAGGCGTAATTTTACCGATCATAATATCGCCTGGCTTAACATAAGCTCCAATACGGATAATTCCGTTTTCGTCTAGATCTTTTGTTGCCTGTTCGCTAACGTTAGGGATATCAGAAGTTAACTCCTCCATACCTCTTTTTGTCTCACGAACTTCAAGTTGATAATCGGTAATATAAATAGATGTAAATAAGTCTTCTTTAACGATTCTCTCATTTATAACAATCGCATCCTCGAAATTGTAACCTTTCCAAGGCATGAAGGCAACTTTTAAATTTCTGCCAAGTGCCAATTCGCCACCTTGCGTTCCATAACCCTCAGTAAGAATTGTTCCTTTTACAACTGCGTCACCACGACTAACCATTGGTTTTAGGTTTACGCAAGTATTTTGGTTTGTTTTATGAAATTTAGGTATGATATAAGTCTTGGTATCCTCAGTGAAACTAATAAATTTAGCTTCTTCGTCTCTATCATATCTGATAATAATTTTATCAGCATCAACATATTCGACAATACCATCACCTTCAGCTACAACCAATATTCTAGAATCCTTTGCAACCATATGCTCAATACCTGTACCTACAATAGGAGCTTCAGGTTTAAGCAAAGGCACAGCTTGACGCATCATGTTAGATCCCATCAAAGCACGGTTTGCATCATCATGCTCCAAAAATGGAATTAACGAAGCAGCAATAGAAGCGATTTGATTTGGGGCAACATCCATTAAAGTGATTTGTGTAGGTTCTACAACCAAATAATCACCTTCATTTCTTGATCTAACTTTAGGAGATAAGAAAACACCATTATCATCAATTTTAGCATTCGCTTGAGCAATCACCTTCGATTCTTCATTTTCAGCGCTCAGATACACGATTTCTTTAAAATCAACTTTTCCTCCTGATACTTCGCGGTATGGAGTTTCAATAAACCCAAGTTTATTGATTTTTGCATAAACACAAAGTGAAGAAATAAGACCAATATTTGGACCTTCAGGTGTTTCGATTGGACACAAACGTCCATAATGAGTATAGTGAACGTCACGAACTTCAAAACCAGCTCTTTCACGAGAAAGACCACCTGGGCCTAAAGCTGACAATCTTCTTTTATGAGTAATCTCAGCTAATGGATTAATTTGATCCATGAACTGTGATAATTGGTTTGTTCCAAAGAAAGAATTAATAACAGAAGATAAAGTTTTAGAGTTAATAAGATCCATAGGGTGGAAAACTTCATTATCTCTAACATTCATTCTTTCGCGAATTGTACGAGCCATACGAGCTAAACCAACACTGAATTGATTTCCTAATTGCTCGCCAACAGTACGTACTCTACGATTACTCAAATGGTCGATATCATCAATGTCCGCCTTCGAGTTAATAAGTTCGATTAGATATTTAATAATTTCAATTATATCTTCACGAGTAAGAACTTTTGTTTCAGTAGGTGTATTTAGTCCTAACTTTTGATTAATTCTGTAACGACCCACATCACCTAGATCGTAACGTTTATCGGAAAAGAATAACTTATCGATAACGTCTCTAGCTGTTGCCTCATCTGGCGGTTCGCTATTACGCAATTGGCGATAAATATGAACCACTGCCTCTTTTTCAGAGTTACATGGGTCTTTTTGTAATGTATTATAAATAATTGCAAAGTCAGAAATCTTTTGATTCTCTTTATGCAATAAAATAGTTTTAGCTCCTGAGTCAACGATAAGATCAATATGATGATTTTCGATAATTGTTTCACGATCGATAATAACTTCATTACGTTCAATAGAAACAACTTCAGCAGTATCTTCATCAACGAAATCTTCGATCCAAGTTTTAAGAACTCTTGCTGCTAAACGACGTCCAACAACTTTCTTAACAGCAGTTTTTGAAACTTTAATTTCATCTGCTAGGTCAAAAATTTCTAAAATATCTTTATCGCTTTCAAAACCGATGGCTCTTAATAGAGTTGTTACCGGCAATTTCTTTTTTCTGTCAATGTAAGCATACATTACAGAATTGATATCGGTTGCAAATTCAATCCAAGATCCTTTAAAAGGAATAATACGAGCTGAATACAATTTAGTACCATTAGCATGTATTGACTGGCTGAAGAAAACACCCGGCGATCTGTGCAACTGAGAAACGACTACGCGCTCAGCCCCATTAATTACGAAAGTACCACTTGGGGTCATGTAAGGAACAACTCCAAGCCACACATCCTGAACAGAAGTTTCAAAATCTTCGTGTTCGGAATCTGTACAATACAATTTAAGTTTAGCCTTTAAAGGGACACTATAAGTCAATCCTCGTTCAATACACTGTTCTATGCTATAACGAGGTGGGTCAAGTGCATAATCAAGAAATTCCAATACAAAATTATTTCTAGTATCTGTAATCGGAAAATTTTCCTGAAAAACCTGATAAAGGCCTTCTGACTTTCTTTGTTCTGCAGTGGAATCCAATTGGAAAAACTCCACAAATGATTTAATCTGAATTTCCAAAAAATCAGGATATTCTAACTGATTTTTTGTTGTTGAAAAATTTATTCTTTGCTTTGTATTAACAGCCATGGTGCAATTATTAAATAAGAACCTAAACATTAACAACGAAAGGTTTAAAACCCCACAAGGGGTTTTAAACCTAAAACTTATACAACAAAAGTTGTTTATTTAAGTTCAACTTCCGCACCAGCTTCTTCTAATTGAGCTTTAAGTGCGTTTGCTTCATCTTTTGGAACTCCTTCTTTTATTGGTTTTGGAGCTTCGTCAACGAGAGCTTTTGCTTCTTTAAGACCTAAACCTGTTAGTTCTTTTACTAATTTAACTATTTGAAGTTTTTGAGCACCTGCTGCTTTCAAAATTACATCGAATTCTGTTTGTTCAACTTCTGCTGCTACTTCTGCGCCACCTGCTGCTGGGCCTGCAATTGCTACTGCTGCTGCAGCAGGTTCGATACCATATTCGTCTTTTAAGATACCCGCCAATTCGTTAACTTCCTTAACAGTAAGGTTAACTAATTCTTCTGCTAACTTCTTAAGATCTGCCATTTTTAATTGATTTTAACTTGTTTTATACTTTATTTTTTAATCTCTTTCTGATAAGGTTTTTACTAAACCTCCCAGTAAATTTCTACCTGATTCTAGTTGTCCAAGAACAGTTTTCATTGGTGATTGTAACAACATTATTACGTCACCAATAAGTTCTTCTTTAGATTTGAGTGTAGCCAAAGCTTCCAATTGGTTTACACCAACATAAATGGATTCTTCTGCATAAGCTCCTTTAAAAAGAGGTTTTTCACTTTTCCTATTAAGTTCCTTAATAAGTTTACCCGGAACATTTGCAACATTGCAAAACATTACTGTTGTGTTTTGTGTTAACACAGGATAAAGTTCTTCGCAATCGCGTCCGGCTCTTTCCAAAGCTTTTCTAAAGAATGTATTCTTTACAACAATCAGTTCAATGTCGTTCTCGAAACACTTTTTTCTAAGCTCGTAAGTTTTCTGAGCGTTAAGACCTGAAATATCCGCCAAATAAAAGTGGCGAAATTCTTCGATCGTTGACTGTAAGCTTTCGATAAGGGCATTTTTATCTTCTCGTTTCATAACCGGCAATTTCTAATTACTAATTAATTGATTTTGGATCTACCTCTATACCGGGACTCATACTACTTGAAAGATAAATACTTTTAACGTATGTACCTTTAGCTGCAGCAGGTTTAAGTTTAATGATAGTCTGAACTAGTTCGTTAGCATTTTCAACGAGTTGTTCAGGGCTAAAAGAAACTCTTCCTACGCCAGCATGAATAATACCATATTTGTCCACTTTAAAGTCGATCTTACCCTTTTTCACGTCTTCAACAGCTTTTCCGATTTCCATTGTAACTGTACCTGTTTTCGGATTAGGCATTAGGCCTCTTGGACCGAGAATTCGACCAAGTTTACCGATTTTAGCCATTATCATAGGCATAGTAATAATAATATCAACGTCAGTCCATCCGGCTGCAATTTTGTCGATATAATCATCTAATCCTATAAAATCTGCACCTGCATCTTTTGCTTCCTGCTCTTTGTCTGGGGTACACAATACCAATACACGAACGGTTTTACCAGTTCCATGAGGTAAAGTTGTAATACCTCTTACCATTTGATTGGATTTACGAGGATCTACACCCAAACGAACATCTACGTCAACTGATGCGTCAAACTTGGTATAAGTTATTTCTTTTACCAATTTTGCAGCTTCTTGGATATCGTACTTCTTGCCTTTTTCAACTTTAGCTAAAGCGTCTTTTCTTTTTTTGCTGATTTTTGTCATTTCAAAAAGTACTTTAATTATTTTTTAATTGGAGATTCACCTTTAACAGATATCCCCATACTTCTAGCTGTGCCTGCTACCATGCTCATTGCTGATTCTACGGTAAATGCATTAAGGTCAACCATTTTACCTTCGGCAATAGTTTTAACCTGTTCCCAGGAAATTGAACCAACTTTTGCTCTATTAGGTTCCGCGGATCCCTTTTTTAATTTTGCAACTTCCATAAGCTGAACAGCAACCGGAGGAGTCTTAACGATAAAATCAAAAGATTTATCACTATAAAAAGTGATAATTACAGGTAAAATTTTACCTGCCTGATCTTGGGTTCTGCCATTAAACTGTTTGCAGAATTCCATGATATTTAATCCTTTTGATCCTAACGCTGGTCCCAGCGGTGGAGACGGATTTGCGGCACCCCCTTTACATTGCAGTTTAATAAAACCACTAATTTGTTTTGCCATAAACTTTTTTTAAAATAAAAGATTACTCTTTTTCTACTTGCATAAATCGAAGTTCGAGCGGAGTTTTACGACCAAATATTTTGACCATAACAATCAACTTTTTCTTTTCATCATGCACTTCTTCTACAACACCACTAAAACCATTGAATGGTCCATCAATAACTTTGACGGGCTCTCCCACGAAAAACGGAACGTTTACTTCCTCATCACTTTCGGCAAGTTCATCAACTTTACCTAATATACGAGCAACTTCGTCGTTTCTCAATGGCACAGCTTGACCATCTTTGGTTCCGAGAAATCCGATAATACCCGGAATACCTTTTATCACGTGCTCTACTTCACCGTCTAGTGCCGCGTGTATAAGAATATAACCAGGAAAGAAACTTCTTTCTTTATGTACGGGTTTCCCTTTCCTAACTTGATAAACTTTTTCTGTCGGGATTAAAACTTGAGATACCTGATCTTTAAGCCCTAACTTAGCTATCTCACCCTCGAGGTATTCTTTTACCTTTTTTTCTTTCCCGCTAAGGGCTCTTACAACATACCATTTTTTAACTATCTCAGCCATAACCAACAAAAATTTGGTTTAATAAAAAATACCGTAAACCAGTGTTAAGAGTTCTTTGAACGTAAAGTCCATCAAGAACACCACTACGGCAAATATTAAGGAAGCAACCATAACTACAACAGCACTGCTTTGTAGTTCTGACCATTTAGGCCATGTAACTTTGTGAACTAATTCATTGTATGTATCAATGAAATATGCTTTTATTTTATTCATCTCGTTAATGTCTCTTTGCACGGGAGGAGCGACTCGAACGCCCGACACCTGGTTTTGGAGACCAGTGCTCTACCAACTGAGCTACACCCGTAAAAAAGCAAGCAAGACACCAAAGGCATCTTACTTACAATTTATTATTTTATTTTAGTCAACTATCTCAATAATCTGACCTGCTCCAACAGTTCTTCCTCCTTCGCGAATAGCGAAACGAAGACCAACGTTACATGCAACAGGGTAAATCAACTCAACACTGATAGTTACGTTATCACCAGGCATAACCATTTGTACACCTTCTGGTAACATAATTTCTCCAGTAATATCTAATGTTCTCAAAAAGAACTGAGGACGATAATTATTGTGGAATGGAGTGTGACGACCACCTTCTTCTTTTTTCAAAACATAAATCTCAGCTTTGAATTTAGTATGAGGTTTAATTGTTCCTGGAAGAGCAATTACCTGACCTCTTTTTATTTCGTCTTTATCAACACCACGAAGTAATAAACCAACGTTATCACCAGCTTCGCCTCTATCAAGAATTTTACGGAACATTTCAACACCAGTAACAACTGTTTTGCGTGGTTCCAAACCTAAACCAATAATATGAACTTCATTACCAGTATTAATTACACCTGTTTCGATACGACCAGTAGCAACAGTACCACGACCAGTAATTGAGAATACGTCCTCAACTGGCATTAGGAATGGTTTTTCATTTTCACGTGGAGGAATTGGAATCCAAGAATCAACAGCATCCATAAGTTCAATTACTTTTTCTTCCCATTCTGGTTCGCCGTTTAAAGCGCCCAAAGCAGAACCTCTAATAACTGGACAATTGTCACCGTCAAAATTATAGAAAGAAAGTAATTCACGAACTTCCATTTCAACTAATTCCAATAATTCTTCATCGTCAACCATATCAACTTTGTTGAGGAAAACAACGATTCTAGGAACATTTACCTGACGAGCTAAAAGGATGTGCTCTCTAGTCTGTGGCATAGGACCATCAGTTGCAGCTACAACAATAATAGCACCGTCCATTTGAGCAGCACCAGTTACCATGTTTTTAACATAGTCAGCGTGACCAGGACAATCAACGTGAGCATAATGACGTGATGCAGTTGAATACTCTACGTGAGCTGTGTTAATAGTTATACCTCTTTCTTTTTCTTCAGGAGCATTGTCAATTGCATCAAAACTCATAATTGAACAAAACCCTTTTTTTGCTAAAACCATTGTAATAGCAGATGTTAATGTTGTTTTACCATGGTCCACGTGACCAATGGTACCAATATTTACGTGTGGTTTCGACCTGTCATATTTTTCTTTAGCCATGGCTTAAAAAATTAATATTAATAATTAAACATACTTAACTTAACGTTAAAAAAAAATTGAGCCAATGATGGGAATTGAACCCATGACCTCTTCCTTACCAAGGAAGTACTCTACCCCTGAGCTACATTGGCACCTGGAGCGGGAAACGAGACTCGAACTCGCGACCCTCAGCTTGGAAGGCTGATGCTCTACCAACTGAGCTATTCCCGCGACATTAGCAGTGGGGGGAGAAGGATTCGAACCTCCGAAGGTTGCCCAACAGATTTACAGTCTGCCCCGTTTAGCCACTCTGGAATCCCCCCTGTTCTTTAAATTTTGGAGCCGATGAACGGACTTGAACCGCCGACCGGCTGATTACAAATCAGCTGCTCTACCAACTGAGCTACATCGGCCAAAATAAAAATAATTCACACATTTAAAGAACCTGTTTTTCCTTTCTAAAAAGGTTTGCAAATGTATGAATTATTTATTTATCTCCAAAAAAAATATCAACTTTTTTTGTTTTTTTTTTAGTTGCGTTGTTTTTCTTTAAACTTTTTCAACTGTTTACGTAGTGCATCCGTTGCTAAATCAATAGATTCTTCAAATGTTTTACATTGTTTTTTAGCAAATATATCAGTTCCATGAGGCACATCTATTCGTATTTCTGCTATCTTATTATCATTAGTTTCGGCATTTTCTACTCGCAAAATCACTTCTGCGCCAACAATATTATCCGCAACTTGGCTTAATTTACCAACTTTGGACTCAATATAATCCAACAACTTTTTGTCTGCATCGAATCGCAATGATTGAATTTTAATGTTCATAATTAACTCCTTTCTTTTATGCCCTTGGGTGGGCTTGTTTATAAATATTTTTAATTTTCTCGAATGTATTATGTGTATAAATTTGTGTTGCTGCTAGTCCGGCATGACCAAGTAATTCTTTAATTGCATTAAGATCTGCACCATTATTAAGCATATGAGTGGCAAAAGTATGCCTTAATACATGTGGAGACTTTTTATCAACTCCACTTACTAATCCTAAATAATGAACGATTTTACGATAAACAAAATTCCCATACATTTTTGCGCCTTTATCAGTAACAAATAGAAATGAGTTTTTATCATCCGTAAAACCAGATTCTTTTTTGGAGTTGAGATATATCTTGTATATATTAATGGTGTAATTATTTATTGGGCATATTCTTTCCTTGTTCCGTTTTCCTAATATTTTAACAGTCCCATTCATTAAATCTAAATCACAATGTTTAATATTCATCAATTCCGACAAACGCATTCCTGTATTATAAAACAATTCTAGCATAAACCTATCCCTTATACCAGAGAAATCGTTGGTAAAAACATCAGGATTATCTAACTTATTCATTTGATCTTCTTGAATAAACTCTGGCAATCGCTTTTTATTTTTTGGACTAATTATTTTTGCCATAGGGTCATCGGTAATTAAACCCTTCTTTAGAAGAAATTTAACATACGATTTTAGGCTTGATAATTTTCGATTAATTGTTACAGAGGTGTTCTTTTGAAGTGAAAGACTAACCATCCAAGAACGTATATTGCGAAAATCTGGAGTATAGTCTTCTATGGAAACTTTCTGTTCTGTCAAAACAAAATTACGAAACTGCATCAAATCGGTCTCGTAAGATATTATTGTATGTTCAGAATATCGTTTTTCTAATCTGAGATATTTAATAAAAAGTTCAATGTCCATATTAACCTACACGTCATATCGTTATGTAAACTAATACGGAAATTGAACTTAAATGTTACGTAAGTAACTTAATATTTTGTTAAATATTTTCTTGAGAGCTATGCAATCCTTGAACGTAAATCGCATGTAGCTTTTGGTGGCGTGTAGTTATCGATGGTTTTTCAAAAGCCTGACGTCTTCTTAATTCTTTAACAACACCTGTTTTTTCGAATTTTCTTTTAAAACGTTTCAACGCTCTGTCGATATTTTCGCCTTCTTTTACCGGTACAATAATCATTTCTTTAAATTTTATTTATTTACTTAAAATTGTTTTCAGGGCTGCAAAAATACACAATATTAAATACCTGACAAATTTTTTTTTGATTTATCTCTTAATTTTATTTAAATAATTTCAGAAGTGCACAAACATAAGCGATTTGTGTTATTTTTACGGCTTAAATAAAAAGTTATGACATTAATAAAATCCATTTCAGGAATAAGAGGAACTATCGGTGGGAAACCTGGTGACAACCTAACTCCATTAGATATTGTAAGATTTACAACCGCCTATGGTTTATGGTTAAAGGAAACAAAAATAAAATCCAATTCTATTGTTGTGGGCCGCGACGCTCGTCCTTCGGGCAGAATGGTAGAGAACATTGTAGTATCTGTACTAAATTCTTTAGGCTATGATGTAATTAATATCGGTTTAGCTACTACACCAACTACCGAATTTGCGGTAATACGCGAAAAAGCCGCTGGCGGAATAATAATTACAGCTAGCCATAATCCAAAAAACTGGAATGCTTTAAAATTATTAAACAATAAAGGTGAATTTCTTAACGCAAAAGAAGGAAAAAGAATTCTCGAACTTGCAGAATCAGAAAATGCTGAATATTGCCAAGTTGAAAAGATTGGAAAAACAACTAGATTGCGTGATTACGAAAACTTACATATCGATTCTGTTCTTAAGTTAAAACTAGTAAAAAAAGATTTAATTAAAGCTGCAAATTTCACAGTTGCAATTGATTGTGTTAATTCGGTTGGGGGTTTTGCTATCCCTAAATTGTTAAAAAGTTTAGGTGTGAAAAATATTATCGAATTATATTGTACACCTGATGGAAATTTTCCTCATAACCCAGAACCGCTACCAGAGAATTTAACAGAAATAAGCAAGTTAATAAAAGATAAAGGTGCAGATGTAGGTTTCGTTGTTGATCCAGATGTTGACAGACTTGCAATTGTTTGCGAAGACGGCTCAATGTTTGGCGAAGAATACACATTGGTTGCTGTTGCTGATTATATTTTGTCTAATACACCAGGAAATACTGTTTCAAATCTTTCATCTACCAGAGCACTTAGAGACATAACCGAAAGACATGGCATGACATACAATTCGGCAGCAGTTGGAGAAGTTAACGTAGTTGAAAAGATGAAAGAAACCAATGCTGTAATTGGTGGAGAAGGAAATGGAGGTGTAATCTACCCAGAATCTCATTATGGTCGTGATGCTCTCGTTGGTATTGCTCTTTTTCTTTCTATGATGGCAGAGAAACAACAAAAAGTCTCGAGAATAAGAAAGTCATATCCTGAATATTTCATTTCCAAAAATAAAATTCAACTTGACGAATCAATAGATGTTGATGGAATCTTGAAAAAACTAGAAAAGAAATTCAAGAAAAACCCTTTGCATACTATCGACGGACTCAAAATTGAATTTCCTGAGACTAAAGAATGGGTTCATTTGCGAAAATCAAACACTGAGCCTATAATCAGAATATATTCTGAAAGTGAAAGTGCTGAAAAAGCAGATGCTTTAGCTAAGATGATAATGGATGAAATTGAAAAACTGCGCTAATTTTTCGCAATAGGTTTCAATTTTACTACTTTCTCACTAACAATAAAACTGTATTTTCTACCACAAATTAGTGGCAGGTTGTTTTCGATATGTCCAGTTGGAAAATCAAAACATACAGGATAACTATACTCTGCAACATGATCGTTTATTATTTCGTAAGGAGTTTTACCAAATGGATTCGGATTGTCTTTCATATCTGTAAATGCGCCAACAATTAGCCCTTTAAGATTTTTAAGTTTACCAGACATTTTAAGATTAATCATTATCCTATCAAGATGATATAAATATTCATTCAAATCTTCAATAAACAGAATTTTGCCGTCTGTATCTATCTCGAATTTTGTAGCTTGCAAGCTATATAATATTGAAATATTACCACCAATTAATTCTGTTTCGGCCGCGCCAATTCGATTAAAGTCATTTGAATCAATTAAATATTCTTTCGTTTCTCCTTTTAAAATATCGAAAACAAATTTTACCGCATCAGAGTTGGGATGTTCATGCATATCTTTCGTCATTTGACCATGAATGCTCATCACTCCTACCCTATTTAATGCTAAGTGTAAATTTGTAATATCGCTAAAGCCAATGAGCCATTTTGGATTTTTAAGAAACTTTGTAAAATCTAATTTATCGACAATTCGTATTGCGCCATAACCACCTCTAGAACATAAAATTGCATTTATAGAATCATCATCCATGGCGGATTGCATATCGGCAAGTCGTTGTTCATCAGAACCACCAAACTGAAAATATCTGTTAAAACAACTTGGATAAATTACGGGTTCAAATCCCCGATTTGAAATAAAATTGGCTGCCGATTTCACAAATTCTTCGATCGTTGCTCCAGAAGGACTCACTATCGCAATTTTACTTCCTGGAACTAAGTTTTTAGGACAAATCATATTTATTTTATTATGCTTATTTTAGAATATGTTGAACCCTCATCGTTAGTAACAACGACAAAGTAAACTCCGTTTGCAAGAGTTTCAACATTTATTTTTTGATTATCCGAATTTAAATAAACGCTTTTTTCTAAACCGCCAAAAGTATTAAATATTTCTAGTTTTGAATTTTTCTCAGTATTTACATTTATTGAAAAACTAAATTCACAAGGATTAGGATAAACCTCAAGATTGTTTTCTTTGCTAAAAATCGTCACAGCATTATTGTTTGCACTTATTTTAGTAGTGACCATATCATAATAATAACTTGCATTTCTTGCATTAGAAATAACATAAGAATTACCAGAATTATCTATGTCAAAAGTTAGAGGCTCGTCATTTGAGTTTTGTGAATAATTTTTCAGAACCGTCCAATCTAAATCACCATCACTAGAGTATTTTGATAACATAACACCATTACCCGAAGCTACACTTCCCCGTGCTAGAACAAACACATCATCGTTAGCATTATTTAAAATACTATTTCGCGTATCAAAAGTTGAAAAAGAAGATATACTTGCAAGACTTTTGGTCCATAATAATTGTCCATCCTGCGAATATTTTGATGTTATCGCATTTTGACCAGATATTCCAGTTATTACAATATTCCCAGAGTTGTCAAAAGCCATTGATTTAAAAATAGAAATAACATCTTCAGATTCAATTTTTCTAGTCCAAACAGTATCTCCCACAGTATTATATTTAATAAGCAAAGCCTCCCAAACATTTGTATTTACATCAGATTCGTATCCACATGTAAACACCGACGAGTCATCTGCTAGCAAAACATCAAACCCAACAGCATTTTTATCCGCATTATTTTGGAAGTATTTATCCCACAGCTTTGTACCAGCAGAATCATAAACCACAGTATTGATAAGATAATCGTTTTCCCAATCGGTATTAAAACCAGCAATTGCAATTGTTTGATTTGTCTCGTTGTAGCTCATAGCTTTTGAATCAGCACCGTAATATGCTGTTGAAATTTTTGTCCAAATTCTTTCCAAGTTAGAATTTGTCTTTATTAAAACTATTGCCCGTTGTGAGGTTAATCTACTTATACCACAAATATAATAATTACCATCCGAATCTTCTAAAATATCAATTGCCTTATCATCTAGGTGGCTTGTTCCATCAAAAATATAAGTATTTAACAATACACCATCAGGACTGTATTTATGAGCAAGAATATCTTCACCATTTACGCTTGTGTAAGATGTCCCAACAACAATAATATTATTTTCAGCATCCGCGATTATTGCCGATATTTTATCACTGCCATTTGCCCGATCGTATATTAGAGTCCAAATTGTATCGCCATTGGGATTGTATTTTGCAATAAAATAATTCTCTTTTTCGGTACTGTTTACGAAACAAAAACCAGCCGAATAAATATTACCAACATTATCAACCACGATGTCTAATCCATAAGTATTTGAACTTGTCGGATTTTGAACTGCTTGCCATTGCGCAAATGAATTAAAAGTCGCCAAAAAAATTATTACAAGAATGAGAAAGATTGATTTCATAAAGCTGTTTATTTTTTTTATAAAGTTAAGTTAAATTTAAGAAAAATAAAAATTTAGATAAAATTCATTTTGTATAAAGCATAATTGCATTACATTTGCAAAATAAACAATTTAAATTTTATAAACATGAAAACAAGATTAATTTTATTATCGTTGGTTGCAGTTTTTGCAATTGGATTTACAGGTTGTAGCTACACTATGAAATCGATGAAAAGTCCTAACAATTATGTTGAATTTTCTAAAGATGACTTTAGTTTTTCTAGCCAAGTAATTGGTGAAGGAACTCAAACAAGAATTATTGGAATTGACTGGGCTCATTTATTTAAAAGCGAAACAGCAACCGTTGTTGAAGCCAGCGCTTTCAACATTCCTATTATTGGCAATTTACCAGTTGGTGGTTCACAAGCTTATGCAGTTTACGATTTAATGCAAAAAAATGATGGTTACGATGTTGTTTTTTATCCTCAATACGAAACTAAAATGACAGGTATTCCACTATTATATCAAAAATCGCACACTGTTGTAAAAGCAAGATTAGCTAAAATTAAATAATATACTAAGTCTTTTATTAAAATGTCCACAATTTGTGGGCATTTTTTTTTGCTAAACAATCTCTGTTTTCAGTCTTTTTCTATCTTTGCAAAAAATAAATAAGATGAAAGACTTTAAAAGATATACTGTCACTTCTGCTCTTCCTTATGCAAATGGGCCTGTTCATGTTGGACATTTAGCAGGAGTTTACGTTCCTGCCGATATTTACGTAAGATATCTTCGATTAAAAAAGCAAGATGTAATTTTTATAGGTGGTTCCGATGAACATGGAGTTCCAATTACCTTAAAAGCAAGGAAAGAAGGCGTTAGTCCTCAGCAAATCGTTGACAGATATCACAATATTATAAAAAAATCATTTGAAGATTTTGGAATATCTTTCGACATATACAGTCGTACAAGCAACAAAACTCATCACGAAACTGCCTCCGAATTTTTTACAACTTTGTATGAAAAAGGAGAATTTATTGAAAAAACAAGCATGCAGTTTTATGACGAAGCTGAAAATCAATTTCTTGCCGATCGATACATTACCGGCACATGTCCAAAGTGTGGTGCCGAAGATGCTTATGGAGACCAATGCGAGAAATGCGGATCTACGTTAAGTGCCGAAGAATTAATTAATCCACGTTCAGCTATAAGTGGAAATATGCCAGTTTTAAAAGAAACTAAACACTGGTTTTTACCACTGGACAAATATGAAGACGAACTAAGACAATGGATATTAGAAGAACATAAAGAATGGAAACCAAATGTTTACGGTCAATGTAAATCTTGGTTAGACTCTGGTCTTTTCCCCCGCGCAGTGACCCGTGATCTTGATTGGGGAGTACCTGTACCACTTGAAGAAGCAAAAAACAAAGTTCTTTATGTTTGGTTTGATGCTCCTATCGGTTATATCTCTGCTACAAAAGAATTAACTCCTGAATGGGAAAAATATTGGAAAGATAAGGACTCGAAACTTGTTCATTTTATTGGAAAAGACAATATCGTTTTTCACTGCATTATTTTCCCTTCAATGTTACGTCACGAAGGCAGCTACATTTTGCCAGAGAACGTTCCTGCTAATGAATTCCTCAATTTAGAAGGTGATAAAATTAGCACTTCTCGAAATTGGGCAGTATGGCTTCATGAATATTTAGAGGAGTTTCCTGGAAAGCAAGATGTTTTAAGATATGTATTATGTGCAAATGCTCCCGAGACCAAAGACAATGACTTTACTTGGAAAGATTTTCAGACTAGAAATAACAGCGAATTAGTAGCTATTATGGGTAATTTTATAAATCGTGCTTTAGTCCTCACACAGAAATATTTCGATGGTATAGTTCCTCAACCTGGAGCTGATACCGATTACGAAAAGGAAATACGCTCAGAAATTTCAAGAATAAAGACAAATATTGAAAAGAATATTGAAAATTACAAGTTTAGAGAAGCTTTAAAAGACGCAATGAGTATTTCTAGATTAGGAAACAAATACCTTGCAGATACAGAGCCATGGAAACTTATCAAAACTGATGAAGAACGAGTGAAGACGATATTATATTATTCTCTTCAACTTTGTGCGTTATCAGCAGTACTTACAGAACCATTTTTGCCTTTTAGTACAAAAAAACTTTTAAGCATGATGAATTTGGAGAAACCAGAATGGGAAAAAACAGAAAATTTCGATTTAATTCCTGCTGGGCATAAACTTAACCAAGCAACATTACTTTTTGAAATAATTGAAGATGATGCGATAGAATTTCAGATTCAAAAACTACTAAAATCGAAAGAAAAGAATGAACTGGATAAGATTACAGTAATTCCGCAAAAGGAATCAATAACTTATGATGATTTTGTAAAACAAGATATTCGAACTGCAACAATTCTCGAAGCGGAAAAAGTTCCAAAAGCTGACAAATTATTGAAATTACTTGTTGACACAGGCATCGACAAACGTGTTATTGTTTCAGGAATTGCTCAATATTACAAACCAGAAGATATTATCGGAAAACAAATTTGTGTTTTAGTAAACCTTGCCCCAAGAACATTACGAGGCATAGAATCAAATGGAATGGTACTAATGGCTTCAGATAAAGATGGAAAGTTGCTATTTGTGAGCCCTGAAAGTACTTGCACTAATGGATCAACGGTAAGCTAAAAAATAAAAATATCATTTATTTAAATTGTATTGAATATTTTAATAAAATTGCAAAATAAATTTATCAATAAAATAAAATTTAATACCACACAATTTTAAAATGAAACTTTTAACATTGATTCGTCATGCTAAATCAGACTGGGACAATGAACTATCTGATTTTGACAGACCTTTGAGTGAGAGAGGCGAGAAAGATGCACCAAAAATGGGCGAATATCTCGCTGCAAATTTTTCAAAACCTGATTTAATTTTATCCAGCCCAGCATTAAGAGCTGCTAGTACAGCAGAAAAAATTGCAGAAAAAATCGGGTATCCTACTGATAAAATTCAATACATTGATGAGTTGTATTTGTGCAGTGTTTCTGAGTTTATAGAAATATTGATAAAACAAAATGTAAAAATACGACATATCTTTTTTATTAGCCATAACCCTGGTATAACTGGATTAGCTAATCTAT